>CAOKHI010000027.1 GCA_948468275.1 uncultured Clostridium sp.
ATGTAAGTGTAAAATCTAAATAAAAACAAGAAAATGGGACAAACGAAAAAATTCTCTAAAATCTCATTTGACAAATCAATTAAAAAATGTTATTATATATTTACATTAAGAAATGTGTCGTTGGTCGTAACGAAACATATATGTAATTGGTATGTGTAACCGTAAACAATGCACATACTATTTTTTTGTTTAAAATAAAAGCAAGGTAGCTCCGTAAAAACTACCCCACTCGACTATGTATGTTACCTAGTCTTTGTCATTCTTTTTATCTTCTCTTAATTGAAAGTTCTTTTCTTTTTCAGCAAGTAACATCTCAATTAATTGTAAGATAAGGTCGTAACTAGACATATAAGTAACCCCCTTTCCACCCTTTAGTAAAGGATTACCTTTCTGTCAATGAAAAGGTTGTTATTATATTACAACATAACTCTCCTTAATTCAAGCGAATGCCCTAAAATTTTAAATTATTTTTACAATGTTAATTTTCATCAATTAAGACATACAGGAATTACAAAATTAATCGAAGTTGGAACACCTGTAGAAATTGTTCAGAAGAAATCAGGACATAAAGAAGTTACTACAACAATGAATATATAATACTGTTCTTTCTGAAAGAGAGAAAGACGTTAACAAAAATTTTGAAGAAAAAGGGTTAAGTTTATCTATAAAAGATAAAACAGAGTAATTATATGATGACGTATTTCATTGTGAAGTATGTCATTATCTTTTATAAATATCATTTCACTTTTTTGCCATATTTTCATTAAATTTTTTGCATTCTTCGTAGTTTCCAGTATTTATTTTTTCTTCTCCTGCTATTTTCTTTAATAAATTAATTATTTCATTTGTTTGTTTCTCACTTTGCTTATATTCTGATTTAGATTCAGAAATATTATATTCAAACATTTTAAATACTATTATACCAAACACCATAAATTGTAAAATAATATATAGTAACCCATCTAACATAATGAATCTTATAATTTCATTTTTTCTTATGTCATAAAAGAAAATAATTGTAATTAATAATAATATGGAAATAAACATAATTTTCTTTGCAATACTAGAAAATTTTTTATCCAACTTTGCTTCGACTATTTCTACTGTTGCATTAGAGTATCCTATTCCAAAAACAGAAATAATAGTTATAACAAACCCTGTAATAATAGACAAAAGATTTATTAGCATATCTTGATTATCTTCTCCAAAAATCTTTTCCAGAGTATAAATTGAAATTTGTTCTTTACAAGTAGTAATATAATCAATTTTAAATTTATATGTATTTAAGAAAAAAATAATTGCTATTATTACTGTAAATATAATAATATATTTAGGGCTTTCTTCTATAATTGAATTTATCTTTTTTTTCATACTTTTACCTCTATTTTATTTATATCTCGTGACTCTATACAAATATTAGGCATATTCTCTTTTTGACAGTCTTGAAAGAATTTCATTTGACTATTTATTAATTTTCCTGAAAAATTTTCAAACACATCTATTATTGTATTTCCTAAATATTCAGGAGCAGGATTTTTTTCATTGCTATTTTCTAAAACTCTAACACTTAAAACAGTGTGTACGTTTTTTAAATCTATATCTTCCATTTTATCCTTATTATTTTTATACCTAACTTTTATACTTTTTATAGAATCTAAATCCATATTTAATGCTTTTATCAACATAAGAATAGATTGTTTATTCATTGTTGACTTTCTATTTTCAAATGCACCAAATTCAAGTCTAACAATATTGGCTTCATATTCGTTAGATGTTTCTTTACACTTTTCAAATACATTCATAATACATTTATTATTTTCTTTATTTTCTTTTAAAAAGTCATATTGATTTTTTGATAAATCTAATGTAATTTGCACACTACGAATTTGTGAAGAATTATCTAACTCCTCTTCATTAAAATCATTAATAACTTCACTTAATCTAACTTCCCATATATTATTTTCTTCATTAGGTAAAAAACTAGAAAAATACTGCTCAATTAGTTTTTTCTTTGCTCCATATGTATTAAAGTCCATAGCAAGTGTCCTATATGCAGAATCATATACAAGAGTTACTAATTCAACAACATCATCTTTAATTTCCGTATATTTCGGATTTGTTAATCGTGCAGTATATGGCTTATAATTTAATCTAAATTTACCAAAAGGAACAATCCTTTTCTCTTTATATGAATCATTATAAATAATAGGGAAAATTGCAACTATATCCTTTTCAATTTTTCGCAATCTATCTTCCCATTTTGCTAAACTAATGTTATCTAAAAAGTCAATAAAATTCAAATTAGTCAATTCATTATTCTTATATATTCCTACATTATAAAAAAGTATTGTTTTTCCCATTTTTTCCCCCTCAATCTTTCGACACAATTCTACCATAAAATTCTTTTTTTTTCAATAATTTAGTATGTATTACATTTGCTAAATTGCAGAAACAAATGCAGAAACTTAAACAAATGAAATCCATATAATCCACAATTTATGCGTGATTTGTTGATAACCATGGTAAAAAGTTGGAGAACACCTCGACCAGTTAAAAGATAGTAATAGCAAGGCTTTCAGAGTTTTGCTATTTTATTTTTCCGATATATTGCCAACGGATAAAAAAGTTTTAAAATGTTACAAAATTTTAGCTATAAAGCAGTATTATATTTAGGAGAGTATCATGGGAACAAAACAAGAAAATGAGATAACAGTAAAAATTAAATGTGAGATAAATGAATTATGTACTATACTGGAGAAAAAAGGATTTAATGTTGTAAATAGATTTACTATGAATGATATATTTATGATACCAAATTATATCAAAAAAGAAATAAATAATTTGACGAGTAGAGAAATTTTGAAAAGAGCAATTTTGATACGTGATATAGATAATCAATTTAAAGGGCATAAAAATAGAAAGATTACTTTTAAGAAAAAAGAATTTAATAATAATGGCGATATATTAAATCAACAGGCTATTAATTGTGATATTTTTAATATAGATGAAGCAGTAAATTTGTTTGAAGCAATTGAATATTACAAAATAATGAATATTGTAGAAAATGATATTGTATATGGTAAGGATGATTTTGAAATTGCTATAAAGGATATAAATAATGGTAATAAATTAATAGAAGTAGAAACAGTAGCAAATAATAACAAAATTAATACAATAGAAAAAATCAAAAAACAAATTATTGATTTAGCGATTCCTATTGATGCTACAAATTTTTTCGTAAAAAAAGCTGAAATAGAATTAGATAAGCTAATGAATAGATAACTTTAAAAGTTTGTGATGTTCGCTTGAATAATGTAGAAAATTATTGTAATATAATAGCAACCTTTTGCTGTCAAAGGTAGTTCTTACATAAGGGCGGAAAGGGGGCAATTACAATGACACAACCTGACCTTATTCTAAAACTGATTGAACAGTTAATAGCTGAAAAAGAAAAGAACATCAAACTTCAATCACAATTAGAAGAATACAAAAAAGGTAAAGACTAATTGTGTCATACATAGTCGAATGGGGAAATTTGTTACAGGATTTCCTCATTTTTTGAGCATAAAAAAAGTAGATGTAGTTACAGATACATCTACAGCAAACAATATACATAACCTGACCTAAGGTACATTGTTTAATGTAAATATATGATAACATCTTTTTATGGATTTGTCAAATATAATTCAACATCTCTATCTGACACTATCTGTGTATATCTCTCACTTGCATTAAAATTGCATTCAAATTTTTTGAATGTTCATTTTATACGCATTCAAATTGCATTCAAAAAAATCAAGTTTTTTGTTGATTTCAATATACTTACAAAGAATTATAATTTTCTTAAACATTTTAAAACAATTCTTATAATATATTTTAATCCTAAAAACTTGATTTTTTATAATATTTATCTATTCATAGCAGTAAACATTATAATATTTGAATTTATATTTTGTTCTGTTTGTGGTTTTGTAAACTTTAGGAATATGTTATGTATTTTTAGATGCAAATAAAATTCCTTAATGTATTTTACATTTTATCATATTTTAATGATGTAAAAATAATTGTAAGATTTAAAAATATTCACTTGTATTATAGAAAATTATGTTGTAATATAATAGCAACCTTTCTTGTCAAAAGGTAGTCTTTACTTAAAGACGTAAAGGAGGGCAAATAAGATGACTAATCCTGAACTTATTCTAAAAATGATTGAAATGCTTTTATCTGAAAGAGATAAAAACAATGAACTTCAATCAAAATTAGAAGAATACCAAAAAAGTGAAGGCTAGAAATGTCATTACATAGCCGAAAGTGGGAAAGTTTTACGGGGCTTTTCTACTTTTTATTTTTGACATAAAAAAAGTAGTGCATTACGGTACACTACGAACAAACAAATGACACAATCCTGAACTAAAGTGCATTGTTTTAATGTAAATATATAATAACATCTTTTTATGGATTTGTCAAATATGAATTTTGATGAATTGTAAATTCTGTTATACTCTAACTTGTAATTTATTCTCTTGTTAAATAATTGGTACTAGTGTTTATATTTACATAAAATTGACTATGTTTTAAATATTTGTTATAATATAATTAACATAGGTGTTTTATTAACACTATAACGATTGCATTGCAATTGTTGACACTACTAAAATATTTTTTAAAGAAAGGACATTTACCATGAAAAAAACAACTTCACTTCTTTTAGTAACTTTATTAACTATTGCAACTATTACAACCCTTCTTATTACAATTATTAATTCAGTAGTACTCTTAAGCGTTACAGAAGAAATAGAAGAGTTAAATACATCTAATGAAGAGATGATTGTTTTTTTGCAAGACTTAGTTAACCGGCAGATTGCATCTACTAAAGAGTCGGAAACTGCTTTGCAGGGCTTAAGTGATAGCCAAGTTGCATCTGATGAAAGTGAACAAACTAGTCAAGCTAAAACTCCTACTTCTGATGAGAAACCCAAAGAGCCTGAACCTAAGAATGGCAATTTATTTGTTTTAGGTTTGTATAATAATAGTTTTTTTAATATTTCTTTAGAAAGTACAAAAACTCAGGCTAATTGTGTAGAAAACCCTTATCTTTTACCTTATGATGGATACGGTCCTAAAAGAGATTTATCTTTTATTGCTTCTGGTGATGAGATAAAAACTGTATATCGCGTAAATAAGGATTTTGCTAGACAAGAGGGGTTATCTTTTAATAAAGTAAATGGCTTGTATCATATTTACTATAATATGGAATATGGTAGTGGAGATTACTTCTTTGAATTTACTACCACAAGTGATACAGTTTATTATGTAGGTGTTAGGTATTACAATCCTTAAGGGTAAAAGCAGGGGAAGCATTTCCCCTGCTTCCCTATTATAACTCTTGAAAATTTGCTTTTATTACACATTAAATATTGTTTCAAATTCTTCTCCATCAATTTTTTCTTTTTCTAGTAATATTCCTGCAACAGTATGAAGTTTATCCATATTTGCTTTTAATATTTCTTCTGCTGTTTTATATGCTGTGTCTATTATTGTTTTTGTTTCTTCATCTATTATTGCTGCTGTTTCTTCGGAATATTCTTTTGATTGAGCAAAATCTCTTCCTAAGAATACTTCTTCTTGGTTTGAACCAAGCATTATTGTTCCTACTCTATCACTCATTCCATATTTTGTTACCATGCTTCTTGCTATTTTTGTTGCTCTTTCTATATCATTACTAGCTCCTGTTGATATGTCATTTAATATTAGTTTTTCTGCTACTCTACCTCCTAATAATGATACTATTGTTTCTTCCATTTCTGATTTTGACATAAAGGATTTATCTTCTGTTGGTCTGTACATTGTGTATCCTCCTGCCATTCCTCTTGGTACTATTGATATTTGATGTACTGCATCTTGTGTTGGCAAAAATCTGCTTACTACTGCATGACCTGCTTCATGGTATGCTACTAATTTGTTTTCTTTTTCACTTCTTACTCTTGTTTTCTTTTCTGGTCCCATTGTAACTTTTACCATCGCATCTTCTATTTCTTTCATTCCTATTTCATTTATGTTTCTTCTTGCTGCTAATAATGCTGATTCATTTAATACATTTTCTAAATCTGCTCCTGAAAATCCTGATGTGTTTTTTGCTATTGTTTTTAAGTCTACATCTTCTGCTAGTCTTTTCTTTTTAGCATGTACTTCTAATATTTGCTCTCTTGCTTTTACATCTGGTGCTGATACTACTATTTGACGATCAAATCTTCCTGGTCTTAATAATGCTTTATCTAATACGTCTGGTCTATTTGTTGCTGCAAGTACTATTACTCCCTCATTTGTTCCAAATCCATCCATTTCTACTAGTAATTGGTTTAGTGTTTGTTCTCTTTCATCATGTCCTCCACCTAATCCTGCTCCTCTTTGACGTCCTACTGCATCTATTTCATCTATAAATATTATACATGGTGCTTTTTTCTTTGCTTCTTCAAATAAATCTCTTACTCTTGATGCTCCAACTCCTACAAACATTTCTACAAAGTCTGATCCACTTATTATAAAAAATGGTACTCCTGCTTCTCCTGCTACTGCTTTGGCTAGTAATGTTTTTCCTGTTCCTGGTTGCCCTACAAGTAATACTCCTTTTGGTATTCTTGCTCCCATGTCTGTAAATTTTCTTGGATTTTTTAAAAATTCTACTATCTCTTCTAGTTCTTCTTTTTCTTCGTCTACTCCTGCTACGTCTTCAAAGGTTACTCGGTTTTTGTCTGCTGTTCCCATTAGTCTTGCTTTGCTTTTTCCAAATGACATTGTTTTTGTTCCACCTTGTTGTCCTCCCATTGTAAAGAACCAGAATATTAAAAATATTATTAGTAATCCAAATGGTGTTAGTAATCCTATTAATGTTATAAATATTGATTGATTTTTTTCTCTTAATGTTACTGTTCCTGCTTTTAATGATTCTTCAGCATATTCCATAAAACTGTCTAAACTTGGTATGTTTACTTCTTTTTTTGCATTTTCTCCTTTTAATATAATATATGCTTTGGTTGAATCAGAAGATATTTCTATTTCTTTTACTTCTTGTGCTTCCATTTTTGTTATTAATTCTGAATAACTCATTTTTGTATCTGAATTATCCATTATTGTTGTTAAAAGCACTATGAATATTACACCAATTATTAACCACATTCCTAATGTTTTTAATCCACTTTTCAATTTTTTGTCCTCCTTATTAATCTCTGTTTATTTATAATTTGCTTTTAAAATTTTTCTAAGTGCTCTTTATAAATATTTTTTCTAGCTTCTAGAGCACTTTTTTTGAAATATAACATATTTAATGCATGTTTGCAATAGTTTTAATGTGTCTTTTTTGTGTCTTTTTTTCTTCTTGTAAAATTTTCTTACGGAAAGTTAATTTTTTATAAAGAATATTTTTTTATTTTTTACTAATATTTTTATTTTTTTGTTTGGAATTAAGTATTTATTACCTATATTATTGTTACAAAGTTTTAATATATCTTGTATGTGTATTTTTTCTATTCCATTACTTGACCCAAAAAGTCTATTAATAGTATATAACACAATTCTATTTTTTATAACTATTTCTTGATTATTAAATTTTTTTAAGTCTAGTGTTATTTTTTCTTTAGTTTCTTCTTCTAAAATTTCTTTATATGTTTTTTTAGTTATTTCCTCAAAGTATTGATTTTCTAAATTTATTGTATCTGATAACCTATTTAAAGTTTTTATTATATTTGGATTTAATTCTTTTTCTATATATGGAATTAACTGATTTCTTATTTTGTTCCTTGTATATATGTTTAAGAAATTTGTTTTATCTATTCGTGGATTTAATTTTTCTTCTAAACAATATTGTTCTATTTCTTGTCTTGTACAGTGTATTAATGGTCGTATAAATGTGTTTTCTCTTTGTGCTTGTATTCCTTTTAGTCCGTGATGTACCACTTCCTCTTATCATATTCATTAATACTGTTTCTGCATTATCATTTGCTGTATGTGCTGTTG
Organism: uncultured Clostridium sp.; assembly: GCA_948468275.1. Taxonomy (GTDB): domain Bacteria; phylum Bacillota; class Clostridia; order TANB77; family CAG-508; genus RGIG8482. The sequence goes on from CAOKHI010000027.1 coordinate 8,014, forward strand.
CTATTTTGTTTGAATTTGTCTTTTTTAATATTTCTTCAAAAAAATCATATCTTACTTTTCTACCCGCTTCTTCTGTTCCAATTTTATCTTGTTTGGCAATTTCATCTACATTTATTTGTTTTACAAAACATTCTATATTATTTTTACTGCAATATTCTTCTACATACTTTTGATCTATATATGCTTCTTGTCGTATTAAATGGTTAATATGTGCAACATATACTTTAAATTCTATGTTTTTTTGTAATGTTTTTAATATGTTAATTAAAGTAATAGAATCAGGTCCCCCTGATACTCCTACTACTATATTATCTCCTTTTTCTATTAAATTATGTTCTTTAATTGTATGTAAAACTTTTTCCTCTAACATAATTACCTCTAATTTAATTCTAAAACATAATATCCTTTTTTACTTTAATTTTATACTATTATTCAATCTTGTAATGCTGTTATTTTCTTTTGCAATTACAACTTATTTTTCTTCTTAAATCTTATTCCCTATAACGTTCTATATTTGCAAATTTTGTATAGTTTCCAAGCCATAATAGTTCTACTGTTCCTGTTGAGCCTGCTCTATGTTTTGCAATTATTACTTCTGCTATATTTTTCTTTTCACTGTCTTCATTATAGTAATCATCTCTATATAAAAACATTACTATGTCTGCATCTTGTTCTATTGCTCCTGATTCACGAAGGTCTGATAACATTGGTCTATGGTCTGGACGTTGTTCTGGTGCTCTTGATAACTGTGATAACGCAATTACAGGTACATTTATTTCTTTTGCAAGTATTTTTAATGATCTACTTATTTCTGATATTTCTTGTTCACGACTTCCACCACGTTTTGAATTGCTTGCTTGTACTAATTGTAGATAATCTATTACTACTAATCCTATATTTTTTTCTAATTTTAACTTTCTACATTTTGCTCTTATTTCCATTACAGATATTCCTGGTGTATCATCTATGTATATTCCTGATTCAGATAGTGGCCCTAGCGCTCCTGCTAATTTCATCCAATCTTCATCATCTATTTTTCCTGTTCTTACTTTGTTGCTATCTACCATTGCCTCACTACATAGAATTCTATTTACCATTTGCTCTTTAGACATCTCTAAACTAAATATTGCAACTGGTACATTCGATTTTACTGCTGCATTTGTTGCAAGGTTTAATGCAAAAGCAGATTTTCCCATTGCTGGTCTTGCAGCTATTAGTATTAAATCAGATTCATGTAATCCTGCTGTTTTATAGTCTAAATCTGCAAATCCTGTTGGTACACCTGTTACATGTTGTTTTTGATTATATAGTTTTTCTAATCCTGCAAAAGTATCTACTAATATATCTTTTATTGATGCATACCCTTTTTGGTTCCTTTTTTGCATTACATTAAATATTCTTTTTTCTGCTTCATCCATTATGTTTTCTACTTCTTGCATTGGGTCATATCCTAATGAGATTATTTGGTTTGCTGTTTGTATTAGAGTTCTTAGCATTGATTTTTCTTCTACTATTTTTATATATTTGTCTATATTTGCACTTGTTGGTGCCATATCTGGTAATGTTGCTATATACTCAAGCCCTCCTACTACATCAAATTTACCAATAGATACTAGTTCTGCTTTTAATGTTATTATATCTATTGGTTCTGCTCTATTATATAGATTTAATATTGCACCATATATTGCTTTATTATCTTCTCTATAAAAATCGTCTGGCTTTAATACTTCTATTGCAGATATAACTGCCTCCTTATCTGTTAACATACTTCCTAAAACTGCTTGTTCTGCTTCTATATCATTTGGTGGCACTTTTCCAAGTTCCATGGCTTTGCTCCTCTTCTTTATTGTGATATTACATTTACTTTTAATTTTGCTATTACATCATCATATAGTTTTATATCTATATTAAACATTCCTAATACTTTTATTGGTTCTGATAGTGCTATTTTCTTTTTATCTACTTTTATTTTGTATTGTTCTTCTAAATTTTGTGCTATTTCTTTTGATGTTACAGAACCAAATATTTTCCCATTTTCTCCACTTTTTACGGGAAGTTTTAATAATATTTTATCTATTTTTTCTGCAACTTTTTTTGCTTCTAACTTTTCTAATTCTTTTTTATGTTCTTTAGATGCCTTTTTCATTTCTAAATTTGCTATATTTCCTTTATCTGCTAGTACTGCTAAATCTTTAGGAAATAAGTAATTTCTTGCATAACCATCATTTGCATTTATTATTTGATCTTTTTTTCCTACGCCTTTTATATCTTGTTTTAATATTACTTTCACTTGTATTTCTCCTTTCAATGTTTCTTGTTCTATATATTCTACAACATATATACCTTTCTTTCAATAAATTCTTTTAAAGCAACATAACGGCAAAAAGGGTATTTCCCCCCTTCGCCTTAACCTAATTAATTATCCATTTTTACTAATGCCCCTTGCATACTTGTCAACAAAGCTTTCTCAGGATCTCCTGGTGTTGCCAAAATAAGTGCTTCTCCGTTTTTACACATTTCTTCAATTATATTTCCCAATATCTTAGCTTCATTTTTGTAAAGTTCCTTCCTTAGTTCTTTGGTTGTATGCCACTGTTGTTCGATGATTTGATTTTTTGTCATTGTCTTCTCCTTTTTTAATTAGTTATAACTGTAATACAGTCATAATATGTTTTATTGTTACTTATTTATATTATAACATTTTTTATAACAACTTTCAAGTTATGTTGCCTTTAATCTATGGGCATTTCATGAAATATTACAGAATTATAATAAGTCTAATACTTAAACCTAGTTTGCAAGTTCTTCAAAATATTCATCTATTTTCTTTATTAATTCTTGTTCTACTTCAAGCTTTGTTTTTCCTTCTACTTGTGCTCCTGCTAAGGTTATATGTCCTCCACCTCCGTAGCTTTTCAAGTATTACTTGTACATTTATATCTCCTATTGAACGACCACTTATGCATACTTTTTGTCCTATATCTCCTATTACAAATGATGCTGTTATATCACTTATTGTTAATAGCTCATCTGCTGCTTTTGCACATATTACTCCTGTGTTTTTATTTTGTAGATTACATATTGATATTGCTATTGTGTTATGTATTATTTCTGAATTTCTTACTATTTCTGAAATTGTATTGTAACTTTCTAAATCACTTTGGAACCATTTTTTTACTTTTATAATATCTACACCACATTTTCTTAGATATGCCGCTGCTTCAAATGTTCTTACTCCTGTTTTAAATGTGAAATTTTTTGTATCCATCATTATTCCTGCATATAAACCTTCTATTTCTATTGTTTTTAATTTTACAGGTTTTTCTACATATTGTAGTAATTCTGTTACAAGTTCTGCAGCTGATGATGCGTATACTTCATGAAATGTTAGTGTTGCTGTGTCTATATAATCTGTACTTCTTCTATGGTGATCTATTACTACTACTTTGTTTGCTTTTTCTAATAATGTTGGTGCTTCTACATATGCTTTTCTATGTGTATCTACTACTATTAAAAGTGTATCTTGTGAAATTTTTGATAATGCTTCACTTTTGTCTATAAATATTGTTTCATCACTTTCATTTTTTACAGCTTCTATAAAACTATCTAAAGTTAAACCTATTGTGTCGTTTACTATTTTTACTTCTTTTCCTAAAGTTTTTGCAAGTCTATATATACCTAAACTTGATCCTATTGAATCTATATCTCCATTTGCATGTCCCATTATTAATACATCTTTTGCTTCTAGTATAAGCTCTTCTAATGCATGTGCTACTATTCTTGCCTTTACTTTTGTTCTTTTTTCTAATTCTTGTGCTCTTCCTCCAAAGAAAATATATTTGCCATTTTCTCTAACTACTGCTTGATCTCCACCTCTACCTAATGCTATATCCATTCCAGATAGTGCTGATTTATATTTTTCATATTCTGTTGCTCCTTCATTTGATACAGATATGCTAAGTGTTATTTGTAGCCCTGCTCCTAATTTTATTTCTTTTGCCGAATCTAAAATAGAAAATTTACTTTCTTCTATTTTTTCTAAATATCTTTGTTCAAATATATATACAAATCTGTCTCTTTCAGATTTTATAACTACTCCTTTTGTTTCTACTGCCCAATCATATATCATTTTTTCTACTTCAGCTGAAATTACTGGTTTTTGTTCATCTGATATTCTTTGTAATATCTCTTCATAGTTATCTATTATTATTACACCTATGCAAGTTTGTGAATCATTATACTTTTTAGTTATTTTTACTAATTCTGTATTATCAATAAAATATAACATTACCATATAGTCTGTTATATTTTTTTTTGCATTTTGTTTAGATTTAACATATTCTCCTACTATTTTATATGTTTTATCATCTATTACTTCTTCCTTTAGTATAGTTCTATCTTTTATTTTATTTTTATCTTTATCATTTATTTTTTCTTCTATATCTATTTTTATTTCTTGCATTAGTTCATTTAATTTAGATTCTATATCTATATTTTCAAATTCACTTACAAATTTTGAACTTTTCCATACAACATTTCCATCTGTTTCCATTATTACTAATGGAAATGGTGAATTTATTAATGTATTTTTCGCAGCAGAGTCTACTCCAAATGTTAATTCTTGTATATGCTGAGAAATTTCTGATTTTCTTTTATTATTTGTCCAAAATGCATAAAAGCAAATAAAGCCATACACTATTACTGCTGGCATAACAAATGCAATTTCATATATACATATTATTACTAATAATATGGCTATTATTGCTAGATATATTTTTGTTTTTGAGTTTAATATTTCAAATGCCTTTTTATTACTATTTTGCATACAATTCTCCTTTTTTTAGATACCTATATTTTACTCTCGTAAAGGATTTTTGTCAAGTTTGATTTATGGCATTTTTTTATTTTACTACATTTTGTAACTGTTCTAGATTATTAGATAAAAATATATTTCAAAGTTTTTTACAATTTTTTACAATATTTTTTCTCTATTCTAGTAATATATTTTTAATTTCATTAGTCAGATGTTTTTTCAACTCTTTCCAGTTTTTTTCTGTAATGTATTCTAAAGATATATGAGATAAGTATCCTTCTTCTTCTGCTATGGAATTCCATTTTCCAACAGTTGGAAATTCTCCTTCTATTATTAATCTTATGAGTTTATTTTTTGAATTTAAATATGGATTAAATGGAATGTTTCTACCATAATACTTGTTTATTATTACATCTAATTTTTCGTTTAAATTTCTTATCTTTTTTTCTTTTATTCCTAAATTTAATATTTGATAATATAATTCTTCTTTATCCATATTGATAATATATAATATTTTTCTTAAGTTTTCAAATCCAATTTCGACACCATAGTTTTATGATATTAATTTTATATTATTCTATTATTGTTGGTTTTCTAACTCTTCTAGAGCATTTTTTATTGATATGTTTACTAGTTTGCAAATTGAAATTTTATATTCTTGTTTTAATTTTTCTAATCCTTCAAATAGTGATTCTCTAATTAGTAGTGAATGTTGAATTGAAAGTTCTCCTTGTATTTTCTTATACTGTTTTATATTTTTAGTTTCTAATAATTCTTCAATTGATGCATTTATTAGTTTATTTACTGATGCTTGGTATTTTGTTTCTGATAGTTCTACTAATTTTTCATATAATGAATTATCTATGACAATAGTCTTTTTTAACAATTCTTCTTTATTCCAAAATCTATCAAAAGTTCCCATTTATCTCTCCCTTTTTATACTATAAGATAAATTATATTATTTGAAATTTAATTTTTTAACTATGTTTACATGCAGTTTTTTTTGCTTTTTGTATTGCAAGTTAGTAAATATTAACTTATAATGTATAGTAATGGAGGTAATTATTATGTATATAACTAGTTTATTGACTAATTTTTTAGATCTATCTAGTAAATTATCTAATTCTACTATTCTTTTAACAGATACAGAAAGTATAATATTAGTTAGTTCAGAAATTGATAAAACATTATATTTGAATAAAAAGATTAGTTCTGATTTAAAAAATATTATAAAACTTTATTCATCTGATACTTGTAGTATTAATTATATGAATACTACGATGGATAGTATTATTAAGTTAACTGAAGATGATTCTATTAATATGTATAGTTCGCAAATCATTCTTCCTATTGTCCATGAAGCCTTAGATGGATTATTAATATTTTTTACAGATAATAGAAAATATATTCCTTCTAATCTAAACTTTGCTAAAACTACAAGAAAATTTGCTGAAACTTTTAGTACCAAAAAATATTTATAAAAACTTAGTTTTAGTTATATCTAAAACTAAGCATTTATTTAAAAAAACTACCCTAATACTTAATATTAAGGTAGTTTTTTATTTATATTGTTTCTTGTTGTTCGCTACTTGCTAGCATTTCCCCTTCTCTTTCTTGGCTTTTTTTCAATTCTTTCCATACATTTGCTTCATAAACTTCATCTAATAAATTTGGAATATCTTTATATTTTCTTGTTAGGCTTTTCTTTTGTTCATTATCTATTATTTTTGTATCTTCTAATAATTTTAAAAATTCTTTATCATTTAATGTTGATATATACTCTTTAGCAAGTATTAATGCAACTCTTTCTTCTTTACTAACATAATTTGGATTTTGCATTCCTTTGTCTATATTATCCATTACTATTTGTATATCTTCTTGTCTTCTTTTGTCATCATATCCTATCATTTTACCTTCTTTTAATTGTTTTTCATAATATTGTATATATCTTTTTATTCTATTATTTTTCAAAGTATAGTCAAGTCCAAATTCTTCTTTATCTTTATATTCTACTCCTTCTAATACACATTTTCTTGCTATTTCTTGTTCAGCTTCTATTGAATTCCTTGTTGCTTTTTGTGCAATTTCAACATTTAGTTCAAAGTCTTTATTATTTAAACAACATATATATTGTATAAATGGCTCATCTACATTTCCTTTATATTGTTGTAATAATTCTGTTTTATTCATGTTTTGCATTCTATCTAACAATCCATTTTGTATTATAATTGTTTTATATCTTTCCATTAGTGTGCGTATTGCTCGTGGATATGTTTGTTGATCTTCTATTAATACAACATTATTCACTATTTTTTCACCATTTAGTTTCTTTAATTCGTTCATTTGAAATATTATTTCTGACATTGTTATTTTTTTCTTTGTACTATTTTTTATTACATCATTTATAAGAATTTCTTTCAATCTTTCTGCTATTGTTGTATATACTCCTGTTTGATTACATTCTTGTATTTCATCAATTGTAATTCCCATCTTAGTTAAAATTTGTATATAGTCATCATCTATTTGACTTACTATATTGCCTTCTTCATCTCTTATTAATCCTTCTCTTAATCCATCTAACAAGTCTAATGGTATATACGAAATTTGATCTGCAAGTCTCATTAGACATGCTTGTATAGATGCTGGTGTTACTTCTCTATCATACCCTTCTTTTGTGCAACAGTTTACTATTTCTTGTTTTGCTATTTCTTCTGTTTTTAGTATATCTGGTACATATTCTTTAGATATGGTTTCACCGTTATGAGTATTTATTCCATCTATTATTATCCATAAACTCTTTCTAATTTTTTTTAATTGTTTTTCTGATATTTTTGGATTATGTACTTTAATTTTATTTATTATTTCGTCATTTACATCATTTGTGAATATAAGGTTCTTTGCACCTACAGTATTGTGACATGTATATCCTATTCCATAATCTTCTTGAATACTACTTATCCACCATTCTCCACTATGTCCTAAAAATGTATGTCCTATATCATGATGTTTTCCCATAATTGCTACAATTCCTTGATTTAATCCTATTCCTTTTGCTATTTGTATTACTATTTTCTCCAAATCTTCTTGATGAATCTTTCTATTAGTTGTTTCCCCTGATGATCTCCTTGGTCCTTTTACCATCATAGTTTCTTCACAACTTTTTTTATTATATTTAGTAAGTACTATATCTATCTCATTGGCATATTTTTCTAGCCTTTTAAGTTCTAGCTCTCTTTTAAAATATCCTATCTCATCTTTAAACTTTCCTTGTATATTTTTTATTGATTTTAATACCTTCATACATTACCCTCCCAATTTTTACCTTTATAGTATATCATATTTACATAATATTGTAAACATGATAAATGTTGAATTTTGTCTATTTATGTATTATAATTTATTTAATTAAGTATTTAGGTGGGATTTTTATGGATTCTGATATTGTTTTTATTTCTCATGGTGATATTATTTTAGATAATATTTATGACGGAGATTTGAATTTAATTAAACAAGATGGTGGCGGTAGTAATTGGAATTCTTTGTATAATTTAGCTTCTATGGGTGAAGTTTGTTATGCAATTGGTTCATATGGAAATGATGATGAAGGTTCTATTGCTGTTAATTCTTTACGTAATGGTGGGATTAATGTAAATTATTTAATATGTGAAAATATTAGTACTGATATTATGAATATTATTATTCCTAATGAAAGAGAACATGGAGATAATAGTATTATTCATAGTTGGTATTCTCCTATTACTAATAAATCTACTATGCATTTTAGTGAGAATTTGCCTACAACTTTACCAATTGAACTTGAAAATAAAGATTTATTTATTTTGCTAGATAAATTTGAAGATGTTAATTTTAGATTTATAAATAATATTTCTAATAAAAAAGTATGTTTAGATGTTGGACATGTGAGATTTATTGAACATTTTTCAAAACAATATTTAACTTGTTTTTTTAAGTGTGCAAATTTAATTCAGTTAAATACTAATGTAATTGATTTACTTTTTGAAAGACTTTGTGTAAATGATGTGTATGAGTTTTTTAATTTATTTAACTTAGATTTACTTGTAATTACTAAAGGAAAAAAAGGAGCTAGTTTTATTTTTAAAGATAAAACTTCAAAAGTTATTTGCATAGATAAAAGTCCAGAAGTTATTGCCACTGTAATAGATTCTTCTGGTGCAGGTGATGCCTTTTTTGCTACTTTGGTTAAAGAATATGCGTATTCTGATTGTATTGATGACGAATTTATTAATACAACTTTTTGTATTGCAAATAAAGCTTCAAGAGATGTTATTTCTCAAGTTGGTAGTAGATTATTACATAATAAAAATAAATAAATTCATATTAATATAAATAAGAATCCACAAAAAATATATAGTATATATTTTTTGTGGATTTTTAACATTTTAATATCCTAAAAAAATGTATAAATCTTCATCAAATCTACCATTACCACCATTTCCTACATTATAATTACCGTTCTATTATTACATCATTTCTTTTTACATTATTCCCATTTGCAGTTATTAAATAGGAAAAAGTAATAACATATCCTGCATCTACTATATTTACAATTATTTCATTAGTTTCTTTAATGCATACCCAATCTTGAAAGTTTTTAGGAAATGTTGCATTTATGAATTCCTCCCATGTTGTTCCTTTTTCTACTTCATATGTTCCATTATGGCTTTGCTCATTTAATCCATTTATTGTAAATGAAATTTTTCCTTCAAATGGCTTATTCCATATTTCATTAACTTTTATTTGGTGTTTTTGATCTGTTGTTGTTAGTGTTTTGTCTAAAATATTTTCTTCTTGCTCATTAGATAATGTACCATATTTATTTAAAATTTCTTCTAAATCTTTTTGTTTAAATTTTCCTAAGTTTTGTGTTTGTTTTTCCATTATATCTATTTTGGCTCTTTCTATTATTTCTATTCTTTCACTTTTTATGACTGAATCACTTGCCATTTGTAAAATATTTCTTTGACCTAATATTAAACTAATTGTAACTCCTGCTAATATTAGTAGTACAATTATTGTAATTACTAATGCTATTAATGTTATTCCCTTTTGAAATTCATTTTCTTTTAATATTTTATCTATTTTTTTATTTACATTATTTTTTTCTATTTCTTTCATATCCTACTCCTTTGTATTTTTCTATGCTTATTTTATTATATCATCATTTTTATTGTCAATATAATATATACAATAAGTTAATTTTTTATTATATATATTGTGTGTATGTTTCCATAATTTATTTATTAATATAATTATTTTTATTTAGACATTTTTCGATATTAATGTTATAATATGTTCAGATTTATATTTTTAAGGAGGATTGTATGGAAAAATTTGATGTTGCAATTATTATGGGTAGTGATTCTGATTTGCCTATAATGAAAGATTCTGCTAGCTTTTTAGATGATATGGGTATTTCATATGAAATGAAAATTTTGTCTGTTCATAGAACACCTGAAAAAGCTATGGAATATGCTGAATTGCTAAAGAAAAATGATGTTAAGGTTATTATTGCTGGTGCTGGTGGTGCTGCTCATTTACCTGGTGTGTTTGCGGCTTTAGTTCCACATGTTCCAGTTATTGGTGTTCCAATTCATACTAAAACTTTAGGTGGTGTTGATTCTTTATATTCTATTGTTCAAATGCCATCTGGTATTCCTGTTGCAACTGTTGCTATTAATGGTGCTAAAAATGCAGGTATTCTTGCTAGCTCTATTATTGGTATTTCAGATGAGAATGTGAAAAATAAATTAATTTCTTTTAAGTCTTCATTAAAGGATGCTGTAACTAAAAAGGATGAAAAATTGCAAAATCTAGGATATAAGGATTATATTAGTCAAATGTAATATGTCTATTTATTAGGCAAAAGGAGGAGTTATGAAAAAAATTAGTAGTGGAAAAGTTCGTGAAATTTATGAAGTAGATGATGATAAACTTATGATTGTTGTTTCTGATAGAATTTCTGCTTTTGATGTTATTTTACCTGTTATGGTAAATAATAAAGGAAAAGTTTTAAATAAGATTTCTGAATTTTGGTTTGATTATACTAAACCTATTGTTAAAAATCATGTTATTTCTACAAATGTTTCTGATTTTCCAGAAGAATTTAGAACAGATGAATTTGATGGTAGAAGTATGCTTGTTAAAAAATTAAAGATGCTTCCTATTGAATGTATTGTTAGAGGTTATATAACAGGTTCTGGATGGAAAAGTTATACAGAAAATGGTACTGTTTGTGGTATAAAATTACCTGATGGTTTACAAGAGTCTGAAAAATTACCTGAACCAATTTTTACTCCATCTACAAAAGCTGTTGAAGGACATGATGAAAATATTAGTTTTGAACAAGCTTGTGAATTAATTGGTACAAAACTTGCAACTAAAGTTCGTGATGTAGCTATAGATATTTATTCTAAGTGTGCTGATTATGCAGCAAGTTGTGGCATTATTATTGCAGATACAAAATTTGAATTTGGTTTAGATGAAGATGGAAATCTAGTTTTAGGTGATGAAGTTTTAACTCCTGATTCTAGTAGATTTTGGCCTGCTTCTGAATATGAAGTTGGACATGGTCAAAAAAGTTTTGATAAACAATATATGAGAGATTGGCTAAAGTCTAATAACTGGGATGCTTCTAATCCTACGCCTATACCTGATGATGTTGTTAAAACAACTGAAAATAAGTATATAGAGGCTTACCAAAAATTAACCAAAAAGAATTTATTTTAATTTTAGCAGGCACTTTAGTGCCTGCTATGTTTTTATACATTTACTTCTACATTTATATTTTTTACTAAATCACTATATTTTTCTAATACAGGATTTACTCTTTCTTGTATAAAATCTTCTACTTGTTTTGGTGCTCTTCCACATAAGTTGTCTGGATTTAGTGCTTGTAATATTTCTTCTTTTGTAAGCCCAAATGTTTCATCTTTTGCAATTCTTTCTACTAAATCATTTGGTCTACCATATTCTTTTACTTCTTTTCCCGCTTCCATTGAATAAATTCTTATTTTTTCGTGTAATTCTTGTCTATCTCCACCTTTTAATACTGCATTCATCAATATTTCCTCTGTTCCCATAAAAGGCAATTCTTGCATCATATTTGTTTTTATTACATTTTTGTATACCACTATGTTTGAAGAAATATTTGCATATAATATTAATACTGCATCTATTGCAAGAAAACTTTCTGGTATACATATTCTTTTGTTTGCTGAATCATCTAATGTTCTTTCTAACCATTGTGTTGCAGCAGTTATACTTGGGTCATTTGCAAGTACCATTACATGTCTTGATAATGAATTTATTCTTTCACTTCTCATTGGATTTCTTTTATATGCCATTGCTGATGAACCTATTTGACCTTTTTCGAATGGTTCTTCTAATTCTTTTTCATGTTGTAATAATCTCATATCATTAGCAAATTTTGATGCACTTTGTGCAATGCTTGCAAGTACATTTAATACTCTTGCATCTAATTTTCTTGTATATGTTTGTCCAGATACTGAATATACTTTGCTAAATCCCATTTTATGTGCTATTTTTTCATCTATTTGTTTTACTTTTTCTTCATCTTTAAATAGCTTCATAAAGCTTTCTTGTGTTCCTGTTGTTCCTTTACATCCTAGTAATTTCATATTACTTTGAACAAATTCTAGCTCTTCTAAATCTTCTAATAAATCTTGTATCCACAATGTTGCTCTTTTTCCTACTGTTGTTAACTGTGCTGGTTGAAAATGTGTATATCCTAAACATGTTACATCTTTATTATTTTTTGCAAATTCTTTTAAGTTATTTATTACTAATATTAATTTTTGCTTTACTAATTCTAATGCATCTTTCATTAATATTACATCTGTATTGTCTGTAACATAGCATGATGTTGCTCCTAAGTGTATTATTGGTTTTGCCATAGGACATTTTGTTCCAAATTCATACACATGAGCCATTACATCATGTCTACATTCTGCTTCACGTTTTGCAACTACATCAAAATCTATATTATTTATATTTTCTTTCATTTGTTTTATTTGTTCATCTGTAATTTGTATTCCTAATTCTTTTTCTGTTTCAGCAAGTGCTACCCATAATTTTCTCCATGTACTATATTTTGTATCACTTGACCATAATTTGTTCATTTCTTTACTTGCATATCTGCCTGCTAAGGGTGTTACATATACATCTGTTCCCATACATTTCTCTCCTTTTTTATTTTCTCTTTTTTACGCATACATTATATCACAAACAATATATTTTTTTCAAATGTATATTTGGGTTTTTTTAATAATAATTAGACGTATTGTTACAGTTCACAGCATATATAATAAAATCCGCTACGGCTAAGTAATATATTTTATTTTTTCATTTCGCCCTCCAAGCTCACGGGTATTCCCCCGCCTCAATGGGCTGTCGGGTCTTCATTACAAAATAAAATATATTACTTAGTCTTCGCTACTTACTGCTATTGTCTGTAAATAGTAACGATGTATTTAACATAGAGAATTAATATTGCTCATTATTTTTCTTTTCATAAATCAAAGAGGCTGTAAAAGTCCCTTTTTGTCATGTTTAAAATAAATTATTTATATAAAATAATTTATTTTAAAGATATTAAATTATAAAAAATGAGATTCAAGTTAAAACTATAACTCAAATCTCATTTTTTCTAAGGACTTTTTACATCCACTTTGATTTATGCATTTTTTGTATTCATATACAATAAATGCATTTTTGCAATACTACTCATACAAATTCTTCCTGTACGTTTGTCACCAAAATCCGTATTAGGTTCTAGTTTTTGGCATTCCTCAATTAATTTAGCATGTGCCCGAAAACTACAGGTTTTAATTTGTCTGTCCTCATCGAAGACTGCTTGATATGCTTCTACAAATTCGTTTCTCATATGTGTACTTCTCCTTATTGGATTTAATAAATATATTTTACCACTTTTATTTACATAAATCAAATAAATTATATTTGCATAAGCGAGGATAAAGATTAATCTTTATCCTCGTTTTTGCATTATTTTGAATTCAAGTACAGACTTACTATTTTGTCCAAATTGCTTAGACATATTTTGCCTGTTACTTTGTTGCCAAAATCCGTATTAGGATCTACGGCTTCGCAAAGTGCAATTAGCCGTTTGTTTGCTTCTGGATCTTGGTTTTGCTTTAATGTGCCATCCTCATTGAAAACAGCTAAATATGCGTTGTTAAACGCTTCTACCATGTTGTGTTTTCCTCCTCTTTGGATTTATAGTACTTTTTTATTTTATCATATTTTATTTATATTTTCAATTACTAACTATAATATTCTACTCCAGATTCAAATAATTTTTGATTTTTATTTCCTGGTATGTTTTTTAGTATATCATCTCTATAACATCTTTCTGTATGCCCCATTTTCCCTAATATTCTTCCATCTGGACTTGTTATTCCTTCTATTGCATATGTTGAGCCATTTGGATTGTATGATATGTCATATGTTGCATTTCCTTGTCTGTCTACATATTGTGTTGCTATTTGTCCGTTTTTTATTAATTCTTGTACTACTTCATCACTTGCAACAAATCTTCCTTCTCCATGTGATATTGGTATTACAAATTCTTCTGCTAAATTTACTTTGCTAAACCATGGTGATAGTTTTGATACTACTTTTGTGGTTACCATTTTTGATTGGTGTCTTGCTATTTCATTGAAAGTTAATGTTGGCATTTGTTCTGTCATTTCCATTATTTTTCCATATGGTAATAATCCCAATTTTACTAGTGCTTGGAATCCATTACATATTCCTAATATTAATCCATCTTGTTCGTTTAGATGTTTATGTACTGCTTGTGTTAATATAGGATTTCTAAATACTGCTGATATGAATTTACCTGAACCGTCTGGTTCATCTCCTGCGCTAAATCCTCCTGGTAACATTATTATTTGTGCATTTTGTATTTCTTTTTCAAATTGTTTTATAGATTCTTCTATATGTTCTGGTTTTAAGTTTTTAAATACTGATACATTTACTATTGCTCCTGCATCTTCAAATGCTTTTGTTAAATCGTATTCACAGTTTGTTCCTGGAAATACTGGTATAAATACTCGTGGTTTTGCTATTTTTATTTTTGATTTTATATTACATGTTTTTTCACTTAATATTTGCTGTTTTATTTCTTTTTGCTGTTTTATTTTTGTAGGAAATACTTTTTCTAATGGTTCTTCCCATAATGTTATTAATTCTTCTAGTTCTAATTTTGTTCCCTCTAGTAGTATTATTTCTTTTTCTTCTATTGTATATCCTAATTCTTCTAGTTTTTGTTCTTCTTGTATGTCTTCTTTTAATTCTATAATAAAGCTTCCATACATTGGAGTAAATAGTTTTTCTTGTTTTGTAAATTTAAATCCTATTTTATTTCCTATTGCACTTTTTGTTATTGCTTCTGATATTCCTCCTTTTGTTATTGTAGTAACACTAAGTACTTTGTCTTCATTTATTAATTTATGTATTATTTCATAATTTTGTTTTAAATCTTCAAAATCTGGTAAGTAATTTTCATCTATTTTTGTTTTTAATATCATTACTTTTGAATTTGTATTTTTAAATTCATTTGTTACTACTTTTTCTATGTCTACTGTTCCTACACAAAATGATGTTAATGTTGGTGGTACATCTAATTCATTATATGTACCTGACATACTGTCTTTTCCTCCTATTGCTACAATACCTAGTTTTTCTTGTACTAAATATGCACCTAATAATGCTGAAAATGGTTTTCCCCATCTTGATGGATCATTTCTTAATTTTTCAAAATATTCTTGGAATGTAAGCCATGCTTTTTTGTAGTTTCCTCCTAATGCTACATATTTGGTTACAGATTCTACTACTGCATATAATGCTCCATGGAATGGACTCCAACTTGATAAATATGGATTATATCCATATGTCATTATTGTTCCTGTGTTTGTATATCCTTTAAGTGTTGGAATGCGTGCTACCATTCCTAAGCATGGTGTTAATTGATATCTTCCTCCAAATGGCATTGTTACTGTTCCTGCTCCGATGCTTGAGTCAAATCTTTCTACTAATCCTTTTTGTGAACAGCAGTTTAAATCTTGTATATTTTCTTTCCAAGCTTTTATTTTATCTTGTGGTTCTGGTTTGTTTAAATAGCTATTTTCATAATCTGGTTTTTGTATTTCTACATTTGCTTTTTTTACATCTCCATTTGTGTCTAAAAATTCTCTGCTTATATCTACTATTTTTGTCCCTCTCCAGTACATTTTTACTCTTTTTTCTTCAGTTACATCAGCTACTATACTAGTTTCAATATTTTCCATTTGTGCTAGTCTTTCAAATTCTTCTACATTTTCCTTTGCTACTACTACTGCCATTCTTTCTTGTGATTCTGATATTGCAAGTTCTGTTCCATCTAATCCTTCATATTTTTTTGGTACTTTGTCTAAATTTATTATTAGTCCGTCTGCTAATTCTCCTACGGCTACTGATACTCCACCTGCTCCAAAGTCATTACATCTTTTTATTAATTTTGTTGCTTCATTGTTTCTAAATAGTCTTTGTATTTTTCTTTCTTCTGGTGCATTTCCTTTTTGTACTTCTGCTCCACATGTTGTTAAAGATTCACTTGTGTGTGCTTTTGAAGATCCTGTAGCTCCCCCACATCCATCTCTTCCTGTTCTTCCCCCTAGTAGTATTACTTTATCTCCTGGTTGTGGACGTAATCTTATTACATTTTTAGCTGGAGCTGCTCCTATTAGTGCTCCTATTTCTAACCTTTTTGCTACATATCCTGGGTGGTATATTTCTGCTACTTGCCCTGTTGCAAGTCCTATTTGATTTCCATATGATGAATATCCACGTGCTGCTTCATTTGTTAGTTTTCTTTGTGGTAATTTGTTTGGTAGTGTTTTTTCTACTGTTTGTCTTGGGTCTGCACATCCTGTTACTCTCATTGCTTGATATACATATACTCTTCCAGATAGTGGATCTCTTATTGCTCCTCCTAAACATGTTGCTGCCCCTCCAAATGGTTCTATTTCTGTTGGATGGTTGTGTGTTTCATTTTTGAACATTATTAAGTATTCTTCTGGCTTTCCATCTACTAATATTTCTGCTTTTATGCTACATGCATTTATTTCTTCTGATTCATCTAAATCTTTTAATAATCCTTTTTTCTTTAGCTCTTTTACTGCTATTGTTGCTACATCCATTAAGCATATGTCTTTTTGCCTGTTTTCATATACAAATTTTCTTGAATTTATGTATTGTTCATATACGTTTTTTAATAAATCCCATTTTATATCTATTACTTCTAGTTTTGTAAGGAATGTTGTATGACGACAGTGGTCTGACCAATATGTGTCTATCATTTTCATTTCAGTCATTGTAGGATCTCTTTTTTCTTCATCCCTAAAGTATTTTTGGCAAAATTTTAAATCGTTTAAGTCCATGGCAAATCCATATTTTTTGTAGAATTTTTCTGAATCTTCATCTGTCATTTTGGTAAATCCTTCTATTATCTCTACATCATTTGGTTCTTGCATTTTTTCTTCTAATGTTTCTGGTTTTTGTAAATTTGCTTCTTTTGAATCTACTGAATTTATTAAATATTTTTTTATTTGATTTACTTGTTCGTTTGTTATATTTCCTTTTAGAATATATATTTTTGCCGTTTTTGCAATTGGTCTTTCTTTTCCACTTATTATTTGTAAACATTCAGCTAATGAATTTGCTCTTTGATCGAATTGTCCTGGTAAATATTCTACTGCAAATATTCTATCTTCTTTTTCAAATGTGTATTCTTCATCATAATATATATCTACTTGTGGTTCTGAAAATACTATTTTTTTTGCTTTTTCATATGTTTCATCATCTACATTTGCTACATCATATCTATTTAATATTATAATATTTTGTAATTCTTTTATTTGTAAATTTTCTTGCAAATCTTGTAGTATTCCTTTTGCTTCTACATCAAATCCTGGTCTTTTTTGTACATAGATTCTTCTTACCATTTTTATTTCCTCCTATTTTTGGAAAATTATTTTTTATAAATTTATATTTATTTCTTTATTTCCTTTTGTTACTTCTCCTATTATATATGCTGTTTCTCCTGCTTGTTTTAGTGTTTGTAATGCTTTTTCTTTTTCCTCTTTTGCTACTATTATACTCATTCCTATTCCCATGTTAAATGTGTTGTACATATCTCTTATAGGAATATTTCCTTCTTTTTGTATTAGTTTAAATATTGTTGGTATTTCATATGAATCTTTGTCTATGTTTATTGCAACATTGTCATTTAACATTCTTGGCATATTTTCGTAAAACCCTCCTCCTGTTATGTGTGAAATTCCTTTTACATTTACATTTTTTATTAATTCTAACACTGGTTTTACATATATTTTTGTTGGTTCTATTAATGCCTCCCCTAAAGTTTTTCCCAATTCTTCTTTATATTCATTTAGATTTTCTTTGTTTACATTAAATATTTTTCTAACTAATGAAAATCCATTAGAATGTACTCCTGATGATGCAAGTCCTATTACTATATCTCCTTGTTGTATTGTGTCTGGATTTATCATTTTTTTCTTGTCTACTACTCCAACACTAAATCCTGCTAAATCATATTCTCCTTCTGAGTATAGTCCTGGCATTTCTGCTGTTTCTCCTCCAACTAATGCACAACCTGCCATTTTGCAACCTTGTGCTACTCCTTTTACTATATCTGCCACCATTTCTGGTATGTTTTTCCATAATGACATATAATCTAAAAAGAATAATGGTCGTGCACCACAACATACTATATCGTTTACACACATTGCTACACAGTCTATTCCTATAGTATCATGTTTATCTAATAAAAAAGCCAATTTTAATTTTGTTCCTACTCCATCTGTTCCTGAAACTAAAATTGGTTGTTCCATTTCTTTTGTATCTAATGCCATAAGTCCACCAAATCCTCCAAGATCTGATTCAACTCCTTGAATGTATGTACTTTGTACATATTTTTTTATTAATTCTACTGATTTGTATCCTGCTGTAACATCTACTCCCGCTTCTTTATAGCTATTACTAAAACTTTTCTCCATACAGGCATCTCCTTTTCTTTTTACTGTTATTATGATACTATATTTTGACTTTATTTACAATATTTTTACAAAGTTTTTTATTAAGGCTGTTATTTTACTGTTACAGTTCACAGCATATATAATAAAATCCGCTACGGCTAAGTAATATATTTTATTTTTTCATTTCGCCCTCCAAGCTCACGGGTATTCCCCCGCCTCAATGGGCTGTCGGGTCTTCATTACAAAATAAAATATATTACTTAGTCTTCGCTACTTACTGCTATTGTCTGTGAATTGTAACATTTTACTATTACTAGTAATTCGTGTTATTATAATTAGAAATACTAGGGCAAAAACACCCTAGTAAAACTTTGAGATAATATATGCCCATTTTATGGGGGCGTTCGTATATTTGTAGAAGATACCTCT
Source organism: uncultured Clostridium sp. (assembly GCA_948468275.1). Lineage (GTDB taxonomy): Bacteria > Bacillota > Clostridia > TANB77 > CAG-508 > RGIG8482. Next base: position 27,373 of record CAOKHI010000027.1, read on the forward strand.
TTTTTTTCGTCCATTATAAGGGAGTTTATATGAACAAATTATAGAATTAAATTAAAAAAAGATCAAAAAGTTTATAAGGGCCACCTTTTTATAGGTATCCTCTACAAGATTAATAACTAAATTTTGATATAAAATTACATGCTAATTTTATATTTTAATATTTTTTTTCTTCTTGGATATTTTTTAAGATTTTTTTTGATAAAATTTTTATGATAATTCGTCTTACAGAAAAAAATATAAAAAGAAATAGTGAAATTTTAAAAAACATATTTAATTTCCTTTTCTTTGATTTAATCTGCTAACATATTACTATACTTTTTTACATATGTCAACAAAAAGTTTTCGACAAAATCTGCCAAATTATGACAGAGGTCAACATACCTATTATATCTGCTATCAATGCTGCTAGTAGTACAAATCTAATTTTTTTAATTCCTACTGCACTGGTGTATAATGCTATTGTGTATAATGTTGTTTCTGTTGAGCCCATTATTGTAGATGCTATTAATCCTATTGTACTATCTACACCATATTTAGAAATTATATCTGTTGCTACTGCCATTGATGCACTCCCTGATATTGGCCTTATTATTGCAAGTGGCATTATTTCTGCTGGTATTTTTAGTATGTTTATTATTGGTTTTATTATATTTATTATTAAGTCTAATATTCCTGATGCTCTTAATGCTCCTACTGCTACAAATATTCCTATTAGTGTTGGAAATATATTTATTACTACATTTAATCCATCTTTTGCTCCTTCTAGAAATGTGTCATATACTTTGTTTTTTTCTTTTACTCCATATATTATTATTATTAAAATAACCATAGGTACTGCTACTGTTGATAAATAGTTTATTATTTTCATCTTAAATACCATTCCTTTCTTGCTTGTGTTTAAAGATATATATAATTAATGAAAGTTGTAGTTCTCTTTTTAATATTCCTTTTTTATATTAATTAATGTTTTTTCATTAATATTTTTGCAGCTGTAACTCCTGCTATTGCTGCACTTATTGTCGCTACCCAAACGGGTAATATTATTTGAGTTGGATTGTTTGAACCTAGTGAACTCCTTATTGCTATTACTGTGGTTGGTATTAATTGTATTGATGCTGTATTTATTATTATAAACATTGCCATTGAATTTGTTAGGGTATCCTTTTTTGGATTTTTATCTTGCATTGTTTTCATTGCCTTTAATCCGAAGTGGTGTTGCTGCATTTCCTAATCCTAATATATTAGCTACCATGTTCATTGATATTTCACTATGTACTGGATCATCTTTTTTTATATCTGGAAATAAAAATCTCATTATTGGTGATAGAATTTTTGTTAAGTTTTTCATTAAAGTTGTTGTTTTTGCTATTTGCATTATTCCACTCCATAGGCACATTGTTCCTAAAAAGGTTATTGATAATTCTACTGCACTTGATGCTGATTCAAATATTGAGTTGTTTATTTGTTCTATTCTACCTGTTGCTATTGCATATATAAATGATATTATTATAAATAATGGCCATATTATATTTAACATTTCTATTCTCCTAATTCATTGTATTTACTTAATTTTATGCTTGTATGTATAAAAAAGAACTCTTAGTGTGATGTTTGTTTTTAAGTTTTTTACAATTTTTTCAATTTTTGGGTTACTTAAAAAAGTAAATTCCAGTTGAAAATTTTTTTGATAATATAAGAGAAA
>CAOKHI010000028.1 GCA_948468275.1 uncultured Clostridium sp.
TGTCGGGTCTTCATTACAAAATAAAATATATTACTTAGTCTTCGCTACTTACTGATATTGTCTGTGATTAGTAACGTGAATTTCACTGTACTTTTAGAGTTCTTAATTTTGTTTTAAAAAAATAGAGCTACGTCCTATAAGAACAATAGCTCCTCAAAAAATTTTTTAATTTAATATTATAATATAGTTCTTTTTACTTATTACATTTCTTTTATTTTACTTTCTATGTACTTAATTTCATCTTCTGTAAAATTATATTTTTTATATAATTGTAAATCTATTTCATGTAATTCTTTGGTCCAGTCTATATCTGAATTTTGTGTAAAATCTTGTAATGGTACTAATTTAAAGGTCTTTGATGTTGCATCTTGACTGCTTTTTAATAAACTATGCAAATATCTTAAAAATTTTGTTTTCATGTATTTTTCTAAATTTCTTGCTTCTTTTTGTGCTAATTTTAAATCTGCTCCAATAACTAAATATGACTCTGTACAAATTTGATTTGGTTTTCCAATAAAAGAGTTTAAATTATCATCATTTAGTTCTGTTCCTATATTATTTGCCCTTGGCATAAAAACTTTCCAACTACTTATCCAATCTAAATGTGTTAAAATTTCCTCCTTCTCTACATACCCTAAATTTCTTCCTTTGGCATAACATGCAATAGGTTCACTCATTCCTACTTTTTTATTCTTAAATTTTTCTGTTTTTGAAAAATATCCTCTTAATCCAAATGGTCTTAATGGTGAAATGTATTTTGCAATGGAAGTAAAGTTATCATTTGTTATCTTTTTGATTATGCTTTGGGCCCTTCCATCTCTTATAAATACTTCTGAATCATTTACTCTCATTGGGCGTTCGGTTTCAAAAATTATCTTTTCATTTTCATGTGTTACTACTTTTACTAACTCATTTACATTATTATAATTATAATCTCTTAAGAAATAGCATACTCCCCCTCTAATATTTGTATTAGGGAATATATCTTCTGGTGTTAAACAATCATGTAGTTCTTTAATATGATTGTCATCTAGCATTTCTTTTCTAAAATCGTCTAATCCTTTTCCACCAACAAACCATCTAGAAGGGATGATAAGAGAAGAATATTTGTTAGTTAATTCATTAGATAATCTAACAAAATGTTGATAAATAGGTTTCGCACTAGCTTGGGCTCCTCCGTCAGATATTTGATATGGTGGATTTCCTATTACTACATCAAACTTCATATTCTCATCTCCTTCTATATAAAATAAATTTTCTACTAACTCAATATCACAAAATTTCTTATTTTGCAATATAAACATTTTGACTTTTTTTATATCTACATCGTTATCTTCATCAACAACATTTAACATATCATATGCATTAAATTTACTAGCTATATTTTCTATGTTTAAATTTAAACATTCATAAATTTCTCTTGTAAACTCATATGCTATAGATGATGTAGGTATTGAATAAAAAGTGTTACATAGCTCAGATTTACTAATGACTTTATGGTTCGTAATGTACTTCCAAATTGCTAATGTAAATTCACCCATTTTACTTGATATATCTAAAATTTTGCCATTAGCCTTTACTATTTTTTCAAAATCTTCTACTTTTATATTCTTTATTATGTCATCACAAGCACTTTTTGATGTTATATACTCTGAAGAAGATATTTTATTGAATTTATTTATTGCTATTTCTGCTCTTTCTATATGGCTTATGTTTTCATCATGTGATGTTGTGTTAATATGCTGTATTGTATAATCTAATTGACTCAGTTTGAAAGATTCCATATTATTATTCATCATTTTTAGTATTTTATTGTTTAATCCCAGATTTTTAGCTATTCTTTTATTATTATCATTGCTATCTATCGAATTAACAACTTCTAATAAAGAAATGACTTTATCTTGTGTTAAAAATGCATAAAATAGGATTCTTGCAAAATAGGTTCTAATTTTCTTTTCGTAATTAACTATCTCTTTGTTATTATTTTGGTCTTCTTCGTTATCATTTGATTCATTATAACTTTTGCTATTATTATTATCGTCAGTATCGAACATTGGTATATCTAATTCATCTGCATCATTTTCCTGTGTATTATCAATTGATAAGCCTTTACTTGAACCAAGTTCAGCCTGCTTTTCTATAATGTTCTTTATTTCCAAATTATCTAGTAATTTTAAATCAACAGGTATATCATTTACTTCATCCATTACGCCTCTTTCTTTAGAATATTCACTCACAGCATCCATTATATTTTTAGGTTCAATTTCAACAATTTTATTTTTATTCATTGTGATAATTGGTGATACTTTTAATTCATTTTTTAATCGTTCTTCTAGTAAAGAATTTCCAGATTCTTCAATATTAACATTATATATTTTTGATTTTTGTTCTTGTAACTTAAACATTCTGTATGGATCGAAATCAACTAACAATGTTTGTGGTTTCATATTATATTTAATTACATTATTATCCTTATCTACATATTTCTTTATATATTGATTTTGTAACCTAAATATAGCTTGATCGTATTCTTGAGGTGAAGAAGTATCTTTAAAATAAATCATTGTATCCCATTGTTCAACTGTAGAACCTGTTAACATTCGATTAACAGTTAATGTTAACGTCTTTATGTTATTATATTCACATTTTTTAATTTCATCTTTTATTTTTTCTATAGTTTTATATTTATTATTATTTTCAACTCCAGAGATATTAATAATTTTATAATCATTTAAATTTTTAAATGTATCTTTTTTTGTTTTTAAAAGTTCTTCTAATGCATCACATGAAGCACAATATGGTAACACACAAACTATATGTCTACACATCTTGCCTTGTTTAATTTTATCATAATTTAAAAATCCTAATACATTTTCATCTTCTTTGCTACCATCAATTACTTCTAATAGTTCTAATATTTCTTGCTCATTTATAAATTTTTTATGAAATCCTTTATTTGATTTTTTTATTGATTGTGGTTTGAATAAAGCAGAAAAAGCATATGTATATCCATTTTTTTGATATTCTTTTAATTTTTCTTTTGCTTTTTTACTTGGATTAAAAGCAAATCTAACCATCTGAGGAAAACCAAAATATGGATTATCCCACTCTTTTACATTATCACTTAATATATTGTTACTATTCCATTTTTCTTGTTCTTCGACAATATCTGAGAATTGACAAAAAGAAATAATATCTTCCTTCTCAAATTCGCTACCCATCAAAATTCTATATGGTGTTCCAGATAAATGTAATGTCATATCAACATTTAAAATTTTTAGGTTTTTATTTAAATCATCTATTGAGTCTTTTTCTTTTTGATATATATCTTTTATATCTTTTTCATATTTTGTATTTTCTAATATCTTTCCATAATTTTCTGCTCTAGCTCCAAAATGAGTTTCATCAACAATTAATAAATCTATTTTGTTTCTAAAAATATCTTCATGCTTTTCTTTGATTAGATCGCCTTGTAAATCTTGTAATGTTAAAAATACTGCAACCTTTTCACCCTTAGATAATCTATAAGATATTTCATTACTATTTCTTACTAATTCACTTGAAGATATAAAACTATATTCTTCGAAATTTTTAGGAATTTCTACTGTCTTTTTCCATTCAAGTTTAACATCTGCTTTTGCACAAACAATTACTACTAATTTTGCATTCATTTCCTTTGCACACATCATAGATGTGAAAGATTTTCCAAATCTCATAACAGCATACATTAATAAGTTTTTTCTACCTTTTTGTCTTGCATTTATAAAATTATCAATTGCTTCTTTTTGATTTGGTCTAGGATCCCATTGTTTATATTCTCTTTTAAATTGATATATTTCAGGTAGACTTGTTTTTGCATCATAAAATTGATATTTATTATCATTATTTTCATAACTTTCTTTAATATTTTTAATTGCTGCTATAACATCTGTATCAGTAGCATTTTCAAAAAATTCATTTGAGTAATATATTTCTTTTGATAATACATTTTCTTTTAATCTTGACTTTCCTAATTCATTTTCAATATATTTATGTACTGAATAATCTCTAAAAAATACATTTGAATTAATTGTTGCCTTTTCTTTATATTCTTCCTTTAAATCTGGAAAGTACTTTTTCCACTCATTCAATCTAACACAAACAGGTCTGTATGTATCACCAATTTTTAAATAATTTGGCACTGTACTTGTAGAAAATGCATAAATATATGGTTCGACTCTACCTATAATTATTTTATCTAATAATTCTTTATTGTCCATCTTTAACTCCTATTTTTTATTTAATAATGTTGTAAATTTTACTTTTCTATTAGTATTCCAATTCATTATTCTACAATAAATTCCATTATGTTTTTTATTTTTTCCATTTTTGCATCCCTCGCATTGGCATTTATCATTTTTGCAGCTATTTGGAATAACATATTTAATTCCATCCATTTGCCATATATTCCAACTAACAATTTGTGCTACTGTTTTTACTAAATCTAATTCTGGTTTTTTGTTGAATTTATGATTGTAATAATCTATAAATGTATATAGCAAGTTTTCTCTTGCTAATAATACATTATCTCCTTGCCAATCAAAACCATATACACTTTTAATAGCAATTATAGCCCATTGTATCCAATCTTCTTCATTCTTTGTATTTTCAGATACCACTCTTAATTTTCTATCTAAAAGTCCTATCCTATCTTCTATTTTTATTGATTTCCCTGTTACAGTATCATATCTACTTACTAAATAAGGAATTTCTCCACATGATATTTCTAACCTTGTACTTTTAACATATTCTTTCCAATCTAAATCTTTAAAATCAATTTTTTGATAATTAGTAATCCAACTTTTCTTATCAATTCTATTAAATACATTTTTTCTACCAAACCATGCTTCATCTGCTAAATTATTTTGTTCATTACAAAGCCATGAAGGAGTAAATACTTCTGCATTATTCTTTATTCTTGTATTTTTTTCCTTTTTTGTTTTTTTTGAACGAGGCTTAATAATATCTTTATACTTGCCTATAATTTTATCAACTGTTATTTCGGCAAAAAAATCAAATCCTATTCCATATTCTTTGTAATTATCAGTAGCCCAAATAATGTTTTTATTACTGCTATTATCGTGTAAAAGAATATTTAACAATTCGGCATCTATATCTTCTTTAATATCTACTAGCTCACTAAACATTATTTTCACCATCCGTCTTTAGTTTCTATATTATTTTATATCATAATTTTCCTTATTTCTCAACATTTTAATTATTATTTTTCAAACTCGCTTTATGATTGGTTACAGTTCACAGCATATATAATAAAATCCACTACGGCTAAGTAATATATTTTATTTTTTCATTTCGCCCTCCAAGCTCACGGGTATTCCCCCGCCTCAATGGGCTGTCGGGTCTTCATTACAAAATAAAATATATTACTTAGTCTTCGCTACTTACTGCTATTGTCTGTGAATTGTAACTATGATTGATTTCTCTACTATTTATCTATTATTCTTTTATTCTAGTTTGATTTTTAATATTTTATTCTATTTACTAATTTCTAAACATATATTGTATTAATTACTTTAGGAGGTATTTTTATGTTTTTTAATAGATGTTTACTTAAAGTTGTTTGTTTGTGGTCAATAATTGTTTTTGTTGTTTGCTCTTCATGTTTTGCAAGTGATAGTGTTTTTGTGTGGTCATCAGATGATACTACTTCTTTAATTAATGCTGATGTTTCTTCTAATAATTCTTTAAATTTGGAATCTGGTTCTGCTATTTTAATTGAACAAAATAGTGGTAAGGTTTTGTATGATCATAATGCACATGAAAAGCTTAGACCTGCTAGTGTTACTAAAGTTATGACTGTGTTACTTATTATGGAAGCTTTAGATAGTGGTAGACTTTCTTTAGATGATAAAATTCCTTGTAGTGAGAATGCAAGTTCTATGGGTGGTTCTCAAATTTGGTTAGATACTAAGGAAACTTTAAGTGTTCATGAAATGCTTAAGGCTATTTGTGTGGTTTCTGCTAATGATTGTACTGTTGCTATGGCTGAATATTTAGCTGGTTCTGAAGCTAGTTTTGTTGAACAGATGAATAATAAGGCTCATATGCTTGGTATGAATGATACTACTTTTAAAAATTGTCATGGTATTGATGAAGATGGTCATGTTACTTCTAGCTATGATATTGCTATTATGTCTCGTGAACTTCTTTTGAAACATCCTAAAATTACTGAATATACTACTATTTGGATGGATAGTCTTCGTGATGGTAGATCTGAACTTGTTAATACTAATAAATTAATTAGGAATTATAAAGGTGCTACTGGGCTAAAAACTGGTTCTACTTCTGTTGCTTTATATAATTTATCTGCTAGTGCTACTCGTGATGGTTTGTCTTTAATTGCTGTTATTATGAGGGCTCCTACTACTAAAGTTCGTTTTGCAGAAGCTACAAAGCTTTTAGATTATGGATTTAGCAATTATTCTTATAAGGAATTTGGTAAAGCTTATGATACTATAAAGTCAATTGATGTAACTAAAGGTGTTTTCTCATCTGTTGATGCTGTTTTAGAAAGTTCTTGTGGTGCTTTAGTAAAAAAAGGTGAAGATAAAAATTTAGTTCAAGATATTAGTTTAGAAGAAAGTGTTTGTGCTCCTATTTCTAAAGGTCAAAAACTTGGAACGGTTTCTTATACACTAAATGGCGAAATTGTTGGAACTTCAAATATTGTTGCTGCAAATGATGTAAGTAAAATAAGTTTATGGAATATGACTACTTTTTTATATGATTCTTGGTATAGATTAACGAGATAATTTATTAAAAGAAATACATTTTCAAATTTAAGGATAATCTTAAATTTAAAAATGTATACTTCTTCTTTAATTAATTTTTTGTTTATCTTTTTTTATTTTTCAAGACAAGTTTTTTAAGACAATAATTTTATTATTTTTAACTTTTTCATATTAAGATTATTCGTATTCTATTGACATTATTCGATTTTTATCTTATTATTACCTTAAGTAATTTTATGGAGGTAAAATAATGAGTAATTTAATATCTTATTTGTTTGAAACTAATGCGGTTAGGGTATGTCCTAAAGATACACCTTTTTGGTATACTTCACGGAAAAATTGGACCTTATTTTATAAATACACATTTTGTTTATGGAAATGAAGATGATGCTTCTTGTCTTCTTACGTTTATTGATGAGGCTAAAAATGATAAGCTTTCTATGCCTAAGGCTGTTTTTGAGAAAGTTAAATCTCAATATGATACTAATTCTATTTATAAAGATGTTGTAGATGAGATGGTTGATTGTATTAAGTCTAATATTAATGTTGATGAAATAGATTATATTTCTGGTGGAGAAAGAAGAGATTGGTTCTTTTCTTATATGGCTTCTTATTTACTAGGAAAACCTCAAATAACTATTTTTAAAGATTTAGGTACTGTAGTTAGTGATAGTAATTTTACAGATTCTAATTTTGTTAATGATATTTCTGGTAAAAAGGTTTTACATATTGCAGATTTGATGAATCAAGCTTCTAGTTACATTCGTGCTTGGATTCCTGCTATTCAAAATTTGGGTGGTGAATTAGTTTGGAGTCTTGTTATTGTTGATAGAATGCAAGGTGGTGCAAAAAGATTAGAAGATCTTGGCATACAATCTTTTTCTATGACTAAGATTGATAAAAATTTATTTTCTACTGCTTTAGAAAAAGGTGTTATAAATGATGCTCAATTTTCTATGATTGAAAAATATCTTGAAGATCCAGATGGAACTATGAAGGATTTTTTAGTTGCTCATCCTGAATTTTTACAAAATGCATTAAATTCAAATCCTAAAACTGCAGGACGTGCAAAACTTTGTATTGATGGAAATTTATATGATTTAAATTAATTATTTTATAATTTGTCTTAATTTATAGCTAATTACAATATAGTAAAAGATGGAGAAACTAAATAAAAACGCTTTGTTCTTATTTAGTTTCTCCATTATTTTATTATTTATTTTTTTGTATTTTTTATATTACAGTTTAGTATAAAGTTATTGTAGCTTAAATAGATGCTGTATACTTTTTTATATTATTAAAAATTTATATTCTTTATACTATTTTTGTTACAGTTCACAGCATATATAATAAAATCCGCTACGGCTAAGTAATATATTTTATTTTTTCATTTCGCCCTCCAAGCTCACGGGTATTCCCCCGCCTCAATGGGCTGTCGGGTCTTCATTACAAAATAAAATATATTACTTAGTCTTCGCTACTTACTGCTATTGTCTGTGAATTGTAACCTATTTTTTCCCTAATGTTACATATACCGGTGTTTGTATTCCATTTCTTTGTATAAGTAAGGTTACTTTATCTCCTGGCTTTTTTGTGTAAATATAACTTCTTAGTTCACTCATTTTATTTAATTTTTGTCCATCTATTTTTACTATTATGTCTTTAGGCTTTATTCCTGCTATTTGTGCAGGTCCATTTTGATTTACTTCTGCTACATATATACCATCTGTAAAGTCAGTATTATTGTCTAAATATGGTATTACTTCTTTATCATATGAAAATATACCTATATATGCTTCTTCAAATTCTCCTGTATATGCATAACTTTGTATTATTGGTTTTACTATATTTATAGGAATTGCAAATCCTATTCCTTCAGCAGATGTTATTTTTACAGAATTTACACCTATTACTTCTCCTTTAGTTGTTATTAATGGTCCACCACTGTTTCCTGGATTTATTGTTGCATCTGTTTGTATTAAGTCTTCCATATAAGTTTTTTTATCTTCTTCTTCTATTTTTATTGTTCTATCTATTGCGCTTATTATTCCAGATGTTACTGTTCTTCTAAATTCAAATCCTATTGGATTTCCTATGGCATAAACTGTTTCTCCAGGTCGTACTTCATCTGAATTTCCTAGTGTTGCATATTTTAAGCCTTGTACATTTATTTTTATTATTGCTAAATCTAAATCTGCATCTGACCATACTACATTTGCTGTATAGTCTTTTCCATTTTTTAGTGTTACATAGCAATTGCTATATTTGGCTCCTGATACGTGTTGGTTTGTAAGTATATATCCATTTTCTGATACTATTATTCCTGTACCTAACCCTAATTGTTTAGTGCTATCTTGTAAAAATATAGAACTGCCATTTTCTTTTAATTTTGATATACCTACAACTGAACTTGATACTTCCTCTATTATGTCTGTTATTTGTGTTGATTTGTTATTTTCCACTTGAGTAGAAGTTCTTGCAACATCATAATTATCTTGTTTTTGCTTACCTATGTCTATATTTATATATAAATTGAACAAATAAAAACCTGTTATAGTAATAAATAATAATACAGACATAGTTGTTACTACTGTTTTTAGATTATCATTTATCTTTTGTTTTTTTATTTTTACTTTTTTTATCTTCATACACGTCACCTTTAAAATATTATTTATCTTTATTTTTCCCATTTTTCTCCATTTTAAACATTTTTATAATAAGTAAACAATAGCCCCATAAACTTGAAATTATTTTCAAATTTATGGGGCTATTTCTTTATTACAATATTTTCTCTACATAAATTTTATCATTTATTGCTACTACTGTATATTTGTTTAATTTTTCTATATCTTTAAAATAATCTAATTTTGAATATTCTTCTATTTGTTCTTTTGCTTCTTTTTGCTTTTCTTGTAATTTCTTTTCTTCATCTTTTTTTAAGTATTTGAATTCTATCATTATAGAATTATATCCTTTATCTCTTTCTTTTGGAATTAGTAATATATCTGGATATTTATGCTCTATTTCCTTTTCAGATTTTACACTAAATATTTTTAAGTTCATTGATATACAATAAAATATTAATTTTACATATTTTTCATCAAATTTAATGTAATCTCTATTAGATAAATTGCTTATATATTTGCTTAATCTTTCTATTATTTTTTCTATTTTTCCTTCTAATGCTACTTGCATAGCCATATCTATATATTCATTATCTATACTTATATCTATTTGTTGTTCTAATATTTGTAAAAAGTACTGTGAATATATTTCTTTCATTACTGTATTTGGTATGTTTAGCTTAGGATAACTTGCTTTTTGTCCTGTTATTGTTAAATATCCTAAATAATATAACATTGATATTAATTCTTTTTCTTTAAATTCTATCTCTGGATTAAATTTAGATGTTATTTCATTTATTATTCCTTCTCCTGTAATTGTTTTTTCTATAATCTCTTTTTTATTTTCTCCCTTACATAAATCTAGCATTTTTCCAAGTTTAGAATAATCACTTGCTATATTTACATCTATTAACTGCTCTGGTATTTTTCCTAATCTTAAATAGTCTGCTAAAAAATACAAACATAAATTAGAATTATATATTTTTTGTTGTCCATTTACAGAAAATTTATATCCATCATAATTTTCTTTCATTATTGGTAAAATATTTTCTTGCTCTTTTTGTGATATTTTATATTCTTTCAATAATTTTTCAAGTTCACTTTTTGTAAAACCTATCATTTCATTAAATTGTTCATCTTTTGTTATATCTTTACTAATATTAAATCCGAGATGTTAAACTATCTAATGTTATAGGTGCTACTCCTGTTATAAACATTCTATCTACTACTGTCTCTGTTCCTTGTTTTAGTATTTCATACCATTTTCTTACTTTCCCATTTTTTGATACTAAAGTTTTAAATTGATTTGTATTAAATCCTAGTAATTCATTTGCAAAATGGTCATATTCATCTATTATTACATATATTTTTTCATGTTGTTTTTGTATATTAAAAGCTGTAAAAAGGCTATTTAATATCTCTTGCGCTTCTTGTGTTTCATTTACAAAAAAATCTATTTTATATTTATTTATAAATAATTTTATAGATTCAATTGTTTTATTTTTAAATCCTTTTATTGTTGTATCTTCATTTTCTGTATCTATTCCCGAAAAATTGAATTTCAATATATTATAAGTATTTCTTAACTTTGTTGGATTTTTTCCTATATATGTGTGTCCATATAATTCTTTAAATTTATCTTTTTTATTTATATCATAATAATTTTCAATTATACTTGTAAACAATGTTTTTCCAAATTTTCGAGGACGTAAAAACATAATATATGGTTCTGCTATATTTTCTAATTTTTCTATATACATTGTCTTATCTACATAATAGTAGTCTTGCTCTATTATTCTTTCATAATCACTTATTCCATATGGAAGTTTCTTCATTTTCATTTCCTCCATTTCTTTTTTATATTCTACTATACACTTGTAAAAAAAGCAATGTTTGTTCTCAATGTTTGGACTAAATCATGAGTTTTTTATATGAAGTTATAGTAATGTTAAGCATCACTCAAATATAGTAATATAGTTAGTATTTTTACAAATTTCCTCATATCCTTGTATATATTCTCTACTTTACACTATTTTCATATAATTATTTTTTCTTTCATTTTTCCTCCATAAACGCAAAAAAAGATAGCAATTACTTACTATCTAAAAATAGTCCTAAAAAATCCACCCTCTTCGGCTTATTAGCCAAAGTTTCTTTGTAGAAGACCTATGACCTTCTACAATCCTACACTCTTTCTATTGCACTAGTTCATACGGACTTTCACTGCTACCTGTTCCATATACCATTTGTATTTTGATGTGTTGCTGCTTTTAATGCGTTATAATCTGACAAGTATTCTGTATCGTTTTTTATTAAATCTTTTGCATATTGCTTTAGATAATCATAACTTCCTTCATACAACTCTGTTGTTCCTTCTGGATGAATTGCATTACTTCCTACACATCTTCCACTTGTTGCATATGTTTCACTTACGTAGTTTGAACAAAAACTATTTAATGTTCCTACACTTTTATTATATCCTTCTTTTCCTTTTAACCTTAAGAACTTACCATTTGTTACATCATTTGCACTTATTATTTGTAATCCATGTTCTTCATCATTATATAGTACCTGCCACAATCCTGTATAATCTTCTGTGTTATATGTTTGTTCACTCTCATATCCTGTCTGCTCTGTCATCATTGTATTTGTTTATTTATATAAAAATTTTAGATAGTTATTAATAATGCTATTTTAATAGTTGTAGTTGATTTTTTGAAGCTTTTTATAGACTTACTATTTTGTAACTTTTATTTTGTCGCTTTTTGTCGACTTTTGCAATGTTTGTTACATTTTTATTACATAAATATTTCTTTTGTGTTACATTTGTTAAAATGGTTTTATTTTTTCGTTTTTAATTATATAATTTGAGGGAATTATAGGGGATTTTGTCCTTTATGGGATGTTTAATTATGAGGGGGATATTATGGAAAAGATTTTTTACAATTTAACTACTCCACAAAAGTCTATTTTTCTTACGGAGATGTTTTATAAGAATACTAGTATTAATCATATTTGTGGTACTGCTACTATTAAGAATAAATTGGATTTTGATTTGTTAAAAAAGGCTATTTGTATTCTTATTGAGAATAATGATAGTTTTCATTTGAAATTTAGTTTGAATAATAATGAAATGGTTCAGAGTTTGGATGATCCTAATTTTGATAATATAGATATTGTTGATGTTTCTAATCTTGAAGAGGTTTGTGAATTAGAGAAGCGTTCAATAGATTTTAACTTTTCTATTGAAGACTCTGTTTTATATAAATTTACAATTTTTAGACTTCCTGATGGTTCTGGTGGTTTTATTGCTGATGTTCATCATATATTATCTGATTCTTGGACTTTGGGTATTATTGCAAAAGAAATTGTAAGAATTTATTCATGCCTTTTAAAAGGTGAGGAAGTCGTTAAAAACGATGCCTTTTCTTATTTGTCTTATATAAATGATGAAAAGGAATATATGGAAAGTAGTAAATTTGATGCAGATAGGGCTTATTGGAAAGAAGTTTTTAAAACTGTTCCTGAACAAGCTTCTATTCCTGCTACTTTGAAAAGTTCTGATTCTTCTTTTTCGTGTAAAGCAAATAGACGTAGTTTTGAAATTGACCATGCTACTTTAGATAAAATAAATGCTTGGTGTAAAGAGTTTCATGTTTCTGTTTTTAATTTTTTTATGGCTGTTTATTCTGTTTATATTGGTCGTGTAAGTAATTTAACAGATTTTGTAATTGGAACTCCTATTTTAAATCGTTCTAATTTTAATCAAAAAAATACTACTGGTATGTTTATTAATACTGCTCCTCTTAGAATTAATATAGATAATGATATTAGTTTTAGTTCTTTTGTTTCTAATATTGCAAAAGATTCTTTGTCTATGCTTAGACATCAAAAATATCATTATCAAACTATTTTGGAAGATTTAAGGGCTGATAATGTAGCTTTACCAAATTTATATAATGTTCTTATTTCTTACCAAGTTACAAGAGCTGTTGCTGAAGGTGATATATCTTATGAAACTAGATGGAATTTTAATGGCAATGTAGCTGATGATATTAATATTCACTTATATGATTTAAATGATGAGGGCATGCTTAATATTGCTTATGATTATAAGATTTCAAAATATAATAATAGAGATATTGAAGTAGTTCATAATCGTGTTTTACATATTATTAATCAAATTTTAGCAAAAACTGATATTTACTTGAAGGATATTTTGGTGGTTACTTCTTCTGAAAAGTATAATATTTTATATAATTTTAATAATACAGATGTAGAATATGATTTTAATAAGAATATTATACAACTTATTGAAGATGTTGCTCATTCTTATCCTAAAAAAATTGCTATAGAAGATGATACCGAATCTATTACTTATTTAGAATTAATTGATAGAGTTTGCAAACTTTCTAACTATCTTATTAATACTTCACATATACAACCAAATAGTAATATTGGTATTTTTACAAGTAGAAATATTGATACTATAGTTGGAATTTTAGCAATTTTAAAAATAAACTGTACTTATGTACCTATTGACCCTGAATATCCAAACGATAGAATTGAATATATGATTGAACAATCTAATATTGATACTATTTTATACACTGATTCGTCTTGTAAAAATTGTTTTATTAATAATACATTAAATTTTATACAGATTACCTATTCTTTTTATTATAATAATAGTACAAAAATTGACTTTTCTTTTAATTATGATATTAATAGTAATTTGTATATAGTATTTACATCTGGTTCTACTGGAAATCCAAAAGGTGTTACAATTTCTCATAAGAATATTATGAATTTAATCTTTTTTGAAAAAAATAAAACTTCAATTTTTGATGAAATTGGTACCAATAAAATTTTACAATTTGCAACTATGAGCTTTGATGTAAGTTATCAAGAAATTTTTTCTGCTTTATTAACCGCTTCTACTTTAGTATTAGTTAGAGATGACATAAGAAAAAATGCTGATGCTTTATTAAATTATATTATGAAAAAACAAATTAATACTTTATTTATACCACCTGCTTATTTAAGGATTTTAACTGAGAACAGTAATTTCGTTAAAGAACTTGCTTCATGTTTAAAAAATGTAATCACTGCTGGTGAAGCATTAGTAATTACTAATGGTATAAATCAATTACTTAATTTAGGAGTAAAAGTTCATAATCATTATGGTCCTGCTGAAACACATGTTGCTACTACTTATACTTTGTCTAATCCTGTTAATAGTACTAGTGTACCAATTGGTCGCCCTATTTCAAATACTAATATTTATATATTAGATAACAATAATTCTTTATGCCCTATTAATGTTGTAGGTCAAATTGCTATTTCTGGTGATTGTGTTGGAAACGGTTACTTTAATCGTACTGACTTAACTCATGAAAAATTTATACTAGATCCTTTTAATAGAAAAAATAAAATGTATTTAACTGGAGATTTAGGATTTTGGGACGAAACTGGTGTATTGCATTATGTTGGCAGAATGGATTTTCAAGTAAAAATTAATGGTTTTCGTATTGAACCTAGTGAAATTGATAAAGTTTTTATGGATTATCCAAATATTAAAAATTCAATTTCTATTGTTACTGAACACTTAAATAAAAAATATATTGTTACTTATTATACAAGCAATGAAGAATTTAAAAATTCTAGTATTATTGATTATTTAAAAAGTAAATTACCAAAATACATGATTCCTAGTAAAATTATGTATTTAAAAAGTTTTCCTTTAACACCAAATGGAAAAATAGATAAAAAATCTCTTCCAAAAGTTAATTTTTTAGAACAGTCTTGCAAATTTGTTCCTCCAACTAATGAAACTCAAAAAAAATTAACTAAATTATTTGAAGATATATTTCATTCTAATGAAATTGGTATTTATACGGATTTCTTCTCTATTGGTGGAGATTCTTTACTTGCAATAAAACTTGCTTCTGAAATTAAGGGGATTTTTGATGTTGATGTATCTGTTTCTGATATATATACAAATTCTAATGTTGCTTCACTTGCAATATTAATTGATAGAAAGTCAAAATCAGAACGTTTTATTGTAACAAAACAAAATTTAACAGATTATTATCCTTTATCTAGTGGTCAAAAAAGAATTTATTTTGCAAATAAACTTGCTCCTAATTCTACACTATATAATATGTGCGGTGGTATTCTTGTAAATTGTATATTAGATAAAGATAAAGTAGATTTGGTAATAAAGAAATTATTAGCTTTACATTCTAGCTTTAGAACTTGTTTTAAAATTGTCGAAAATGAACCAAAACAATTTGTTTTAGAACATATAGATTTAGATATCGAATGTAATTATAGTCAAAAATCTAATTTACAAAATATATTAGATGCTTTTCCTAAACCATTCGATTTAGCAATTGCTCCTTTATTACACGTTTCAATGTATATTTTAGACAATAAACAAACTTTATTACTTATAGATTCTCATCATATTATTTTAGATGGTGTTTCTTTGCAAATATTTATTTCTGACTTTTGTAAATTATATGATGGAGAAATTGTTAATCCTCAATTGATAGAATATAAAGATTATTCTGTATGTGAAAATAATTTCTACGAATCTGATAAAATTGAAAATTTGAAACATTATTGGTCTAATATTTTTAAAGATACGGAAATTCCTGTTCTAAATCTTCCTTATGACTATTCTGTTTCACAATTAAAAACTTATAATGGTGATATTGTTGTAAAACAAATTTCTAAAAATTTGTTTGAAAATTTAGAAACACTAGCAAGAAACTATAATGTTTCTACATATATGCTATTTTTATCTGCTTTTGTTATATTGTTATATCAATATTCAGGTCAATGTGATATGATTATTGGTTCTCCTATTGCTGCAAGAGATGAAAAAGAATTACAAGATATAATTGGAATGTTTGTAAACATTATGCCTTTACGTTTTAAAATAAATTCTCATTGTTCTTTACAGGATTTATTAGATATGATAAAAAATACTGTTTTAGATGGATTATCTAATCAGCCTTATCCTTATGATAAAATTTTAAAAGACTTATCATTTGGTAATAATTTATCTCTTTTTGATGTAATGTTTACTTATCAAAATATGGCAAAAGAAGAATTTAGTATAAATAACTGCAATGTTAATATTCTATATTCTAATACTCATACTTCTAAATATAATCTTTCTATGGAAATTATTCCTAATACTTACACTTTACGTTTAGAATATAATACAGATTTATTTAGAAAAGAAACTATAGAAAATTTTTTAGAACACTATTTACTAATTTTAAATGAATTCCTACTTAATCGTTTTTCTAATATTGATGAATTTTGTATATTAACAAAATCTGAAGAAAAACTTCTTAATTCATTTAATAATACTTGCGAGGAAATTAATGATGATACTTTTGTTTCTATTTTTGAAAGACAAGTATCTTTACATCCTAATGATATTGCACTTATTTGTAATAATAAATCATTAACATACTATGAATTAAATCAAAAAGCTAATAGTTTAGCTCACATGTTAATTAAATATGGTATTAGCTCTAATGATACTGTTTGTATTATGACAAATCGTTCTTTCGAAACAATAGTATGTATGCTTGCTATTTTGAAATCTGGAGCTGCATTCTTTAATGTTGACCCAACTTATCCAGTAGAACGTACAAAGTATTATATTGAAGATAGTAAAACTAAATATGTTTTAACACAAAAAGAATTAAAAGACAAAGTAAGTACAATTGAAAATTGTATTGAAATCGATTTAAATAATGAGGATATATATTCTGAACCTAAAGATAATCCAAATGTATTAATTAAACCTAATGATTTATCTTACATTATATATACATCTGGTTCTACTGGAACTCCTAAAGGAGTTATGCTAAATCATGTAGGATTAAGTAACATGGTAAAAGCAATGTATAAAGTACTAAATTATCTAAAAGAAGGAAATAAACATGCTATTGCTTCTGTTACATCTACACCTTTTGATATTTTTGTATACGAAATTGTTGTATCTTTAGCATATGGGTTGAGAGTTGTCATGGCAACTAATTCAGAACATCGAAATCCTAAGTTGTTAGACGATTTAATAAAAAAACATAATATTGATGTTATGACTGTAACTCCAAGTTTAATGAAAATTAACTATGATAATAGAGAACCACAATCTGCTCTTGCTAATGTAAAAAACATGGTATTTGGTGGTGAACCATTGCCTGAAAAATTTGTAAATGATTTAAGAGCTTTAGCTGATGATATTACTATTTATAATATCTATGGTCCTAGTGAAATTACTGTACTTTCTAATGTACAAAATTTAGATGGCGAAAGCGAAATTACTGTAGGTCCTCCTATAATGAATACCCAAATTCATATTTTAGATAAAAATATGAATAGAGTTCCTATTGGTGTTGTTGGTGAAATTTATATTTCAGGTATTCAAGTGGGACTTGGATATATTGGAAAACCAGAAATGACTGCTTCAAAATTTTTAGATAACCCTTTTGGTGAAGGAAAAATTTATAAATCTGGCGATATTGGAAGATGGACTTTTGATGGAAAAGTTCAATGTTTAGGTAGAGTTGATAATCAAATCAAATTAAGAGGATTACGTATTGAACTTGGCGAAATAGAAAACAAAATTAATGAAATTCATGGAATTTCTGCTTCTATTGTTAACAAAATAGAAATTGATGGAAAAGAAGTTTTATGTGGATACTATGTTGCTAATGATAATATTTCGGAAAATTCTGTACGAGATGTTTTAAGAAATTCCTTACCACCATATATGATTCCTTCTTATTTCGTTCGTTTAGATGCAATGCCTTATACTATTAATCGAAAAATTGACAGAAAAGCTTTGCCTTTACCAGAATTAAATAAAAATATTAGCGATAATAAGATTAATATAAAAGAATTGAGTACAAATGAGGAAAAATTATTACAAATATGGAAAAATATTTTGAAAATTGATGATATTAATATAAATGATAATTTCTTTGATATTGGTGGCGATTCAGTTTCTGCTATTAGTATGCAAATTGAAGCTTTAAAATATGGTCTGGATTTTGAATATTCTGATATTTTTAGATGTCCAACAATTCATGACTTATCTAATATAATTATTAATAATACTCCTAGCTTTATCAATAATTATGATTACTCTAATATTAATAATGTTTTAGAAAAAAACA
Organism: uncultured Clostridium sp.; assembly: GCA_948468275.1. Taxonomy (GTDB): domain Bacteria; phylum Bacillota; class Clostridia; order TANB77; family CAG-508; genus RGIG8482. The sequence continues at coordinate 18,622 of CAOKHI010000028.1, forward strand.
TATTAGATAATTTGGACTCTATAAAAGATGTAAATGTAAATAACATTTTACTAATCGGATCTACTGGTTTTTTAGGAATTCACATTGTTCATGCTTTTCTAAAAAACGAAAAAGGTAAAATTTACTGTTTAATTAGACCTAAAGATGGTATTGAGCCTGAAGAAAGACTAAAAGATAAAATTAATTTCTATTTTGGTAAAAATTATTGGGAGCAACATAAAAATAGAATTTGTATCATAAAAGGTGATATTATTCAAAATAATCTCGGTTTATCTATATCAGACTATAATTTAGTTTGTAATAATATCAATGTTATTGTAAATTCTGGAGCACTTGTTAAGCATTTTGGCAAAAGTAAATTATTTGAAGATATTAATGTAATTGGAACTCAAAATATCGTTAACTTATGTATAAATGAAAATAAACGTCTAATTCATATTTCTACCACCAGTGTTTCTGGAAATGGTGAAAAAGAAGAAACTGTTGTAGAAACTCCTGAAAATATTAATAATAAAAAAATATTTAAAGAAACTTCTTTATTTATTGACCAAAATATTAATGGTGTTTATACTACTACTAAATATAAAGCAGAATTAATAGTTTTAGAATCTATAAATAATGGATTGGATGCACAAATTTTAAGAGTTGGAAATATTACAAATAGATACTCAGATGGTGTTTTTCAACAAAATGTTGACGAAAATGCCTTTGCAAAAAGATTAAAATCTTTTATTGACATTGGAGCATTTCCAAGATATTTACTGCCACATTCCATAGAACTTACACCTGTTGATTTATGTGCAGAAGCTATAATTAAGATATTACAACATAATAGTATTTGTAATGTATTTCATATTTACAATACAAAGCTATTACCAATAAGACTTTTAATAGATACTTTTTACGAAGTAGGCTTCGAAGTTGTACCACTTTCTAATAGATTACTTGCAGATGTTATTACTGGTATTTTAGACGATAATTCAAGAAAAAATATTTTATCTGGTATTATTCATGATTTAGATAAAAATAAAAATCTAATTTATACTTCTAATATTAGACTAAATTCTGATTTTACTGAAGCTTATTTAAATAAAATTGGATTTTTCTGGCCAGATATTAATAAAGATTATATTATAAGATATATGAATTACTTTAAAAAAATTGGATTTATCGATGAAAAAAAGGAGGAAATTTAGTATGAATTTAATTACAGTACCGTTTATTTTACTAACATTGTCTATACTACTTACCATTTTCTTTTTAGTTTATTTACTAAAAAAAAGACCTTTAACACAAATACAAATATCTTTATTTTATGTATTTATATGTTTACTTATTTTAAGTTCTGGTGTATTAATACAGAGTGTTTGTTATTATTTTTTTAATGTAGATCCTATTTATTTTGAGAATTTTATATATATTGGAACATGTTTTTTGCCTGTAGCAATATTTTTTACTGTATTAATTTTTATTTATACTAAAATTACTTTTAAAAAACACTATCTTCTTGTATTAATTATACCTATAATATCAGTACTTATGGTGTGGACAAATAATTTGCATCATCTATTTTATAAACAATATTCATTTAATTTAAGCCAAATGGAATTTGGATCTTATTTCTATGTCTACACTATTTATACTTATGGATTACTTTTTATTAGTATAATTATGCTAATTAATCATACAATTAAAACTTCTGGGTTCTTTTCAAAGCAATCTATATTATTTATTATTGGAACCTTAGTGCCTATTATATCTAATTTACTTGGTTTTGTAGGAATTATAGATATTTCTGTATATGTAACACCTATTACTTTTACTATTAGTATTATAATATATACTCTTGCAATTTTAAAATTTGATTTTTTGACTATATCACCTATTGCATTGCAAAGAATTGTTGATTGTATTTCTGATAGTTATATTGTTTTAAATGAAAATAATATTATTATTGATTTTAATGAAACTTTTTTAAATACCTTTCATCTAAAATCTACTTCTATTAGAAATATAAGTATAATTGATTTAATTCAAGAAAGTAGTGAAGCTAGTATTAATATTGATAATTTAATTATTATATTAAATAAAGTAAAATCTTCAGAATCGTTTCATTGCGAAAAAAAATTTGATAGTGTAAATAAATACTTTAACATTGAAATAAATGATATAAAATCTAAAAATAATTTCATAGGAATTCTTATATTGTTTAAGGATATTACACAGCACATAGAAGATATGAATACTATTAAAGCAAACCAAGATATGCTTATGGAGAAAGAACGTCTTGCTTCTTTAGGACAGTTAATTGGAGGAATTGCACATAACTTAAAAACCCCAATTATGTCTATTTCTGGTGCTTCTGAGGGATTAACAGATTTGGTTAAAGAATATGATTCATCTATTGGTGATTCTGATGTAACAGATGCTGACCATCATGAAATTGCAAATGATATGAATGAATGGATTGAAAAAATAAAAACTCATACTGCATATATGTCTGATGTTATTACAGCTGTTAAAGGACAAGCTGTTACATTATCAGACGAAGAACAAAGTACATTTTCTTTAGAAGAATTAGTAAAACGTGTTAATATTCTTATGAAACACGAATTAAAAAATGCTTTAATTGATTTGAATGTAAGTATGAATACAAACGCTTCTATTGAATTACATGGTAATGTAAATAGCTTAGTTCAAGTTATTAATAATATGGTTTCTAATGCTATTCAATCATATAATGGCGAAACTAATAAGTCTATTGATATGATTGTTTCTAAAGAAAATAATAATATTGTTATTTCTATAAAAGATTATGGTTGTGGTATGACTAAAGAGGTTAAGGATAAATTATTTAAAGAAATGATTACTACAAAAGGAAAAAATGGTACAGGTCTTCGGATTATTTATGTCTTATTCTACTATTCGTGCTCATTTTAATGGAGATATTACCTTTACCTCTGAAGCAGGTCATGGAACTAAATTTAATATAATAATTGGTATTTAATTACTATATATTAAATTAATAAAAACATAAAAATCCCCTATGCTTTATATAAAATTCTATTGGGGGATTTTTTGTAAAAAACATTATATAGTAATGGTTAGTATAAAATATTTTTATTTTTCCTTGCTTTTATTTGAGTTTATTAATATAATTGTTATGTAAAAGAATATTAAGAGGTGATATTATGAGAAAATGCAATATTGATAATCCTTCTAATGGTTATAAAATTATAGTAGTTGATGACGAAATAGGTATTATTGATTCTCTTTCTATATTTTTAAAACGTTCTGGATATGAATTTACTGGTGTAACAGATCCTTTAGAAGCCATAGAAAGAGTTAAAAATGAACATTTTGATTTGATGTTACTTGATTTTATTATGACTCCAATTCATGGTGATAAGGTTGTTGAAGAAATCCGTAAGTTTAATAAAGAATTATATATATTATTACTTACAGGTCATAAGGATTTGGCTCCACCACTTGAAACTATTAGAAGATTAGATATTCAAGGTTATTGCGAAAAAAGTGATAAGTTTGACCAATTATTGCTATTAATTGAATCTGGTATTAAAGCTATTTCTCAAATGAATTTGATAAAAAAGATTAATGCTGAATTAAAAGATACATATGAAAAACTTGAAAAGTCTTATATGGAAAGTATACAGACTTTAAGATATACTGTTGAAGCAAAGGATGCTTATACACGTGGTCATTCTGATAGAGTTTCTGAATTTGCTGTCTTAATTGGTAAATACTTAAATATATCTGCTGAAGATTTACGTACATTACAAATTGGTGGATTATTTCACGATATTGGTAAAATTGGTGTACCTGATAGTATTTTACTAAAAACTGCGAAACTTACTGATGATGAATATTCTGAAATAAAAAATCATCCTACTATTGGTGCTCATATTTTATCTACTGCAACAATTTTTCAGAATTTAATACCAATTGTAAAACATCATCATGAAAGATATGATGGTAATGGATATCCTTCTAAATTAAAAGGAGAAGACATCCCATACCTTGCACGAATTACAGCTGTTGCAGATACATTTGATGCTATGACTTCAAAAAGAACTTACAGAGATGCTCTACCTTTAGATGTTGTAAAAGCAGAAGTTGAGCGTTGTAAAGGTTCACAATTTGATCCTAAAATCGCTGATGTATTTTTAGATATATTAAATAATCATTATGATGAAATTGTTGAAATACAAAATAAATATTAGTTTTATAATAGAAGTTTGACTAGATAGTCAAATTTCTATTTTCTTTTGTTATATTTTCCTTTTTTTAGAATATATATAAAATGAATGTTGACAAGATTGCTGTTACATATTTATTTACTAGCTAATTAATGTGTTAGATTAAATTAGCAAAAGAAAAATATACTATATAATGATTTTCTAAGAAAGAATCTATTTAATACCAAAAAAATAATATTTTTTGCATTTTGTTGACATATTATTTAAAATATTGTATATTTAAGTCGAATTAAATTAAAAAAGGAGGATGTTTTTATGATAGCATCACAAATTAGGGCTAGTGCTCGTGAAAGTCTTTCAGGAAGATGGGGAAAAGCTGCTTTACTTACTTTAGCTTACTTTGTTATTATGCTTGCTATTAATTGGGTTGTAAGTTTTTTAGTTGCTATTCCACTTATTGGTTTAATAGTATCTATTGCCCAAATAGTAATTTCTGTACCTATTTCTTATGGTTTAGTTGCTATGTATATTAAACTAAAAAGAGGTGAAGAAGTAGGATATGTAGACTTTTTAACTATTGCTTTTGAAAACATAGGTAAAACTTGGGGAGTAACTTGGGGGGTAGCTTTTAAATTATTACCTTTAATAATTGGATTAGTTATTAGTATAATAGTACTTAGTGTTTCAATTGCAGGAGCCGCTGGTAGTGCAATTTATGGAAGTGCATCTGGACTTGGTGGTTTTGGTTTTGTTGGAATTATCGCTTTTATTGCATACATTGTTTGTCTAATATTCATGATACCAAAAAGTTTACTATATGCACTAGTATTTCAGATACTTTATGATAATCCAAATATGACTGGTAAAGAAGTAGCAGAAGAAAGTGCTCGTTTAATGATGGGACACAGATGGCAATTATTCTGGTTACAACTTACTTTTATAGGATGGTCAATTTTAGCAGCTTTCACTCTTGGAATTGGTTATTTATGGTTAATTCCATATGTAATGGTTACAATAGTTTGTTTCTACGAAGAATTATCTGGTAATACAGTAAAATCTGAACCAACCACATCTACACCAGATGTATCAGACAATGGTCCTATAGTAGAGGGTTAATTTATAAAAAAAGGAAGTTTTTTCTCTTCCTTTTATTTTTTTAACTTAATACATTTAATATCATCTAAAAAAACCTTGCTCTATTCATTGTAAAGGCTATTAATAATCTCCTCTACAACTTGAGGTTATTTGCATATATTTTATTTAAAAAGATTTTTATTAAAAATATACAAAAAGGCAATTTATACCTGTTGACAAATTTTGTCATATAGTTTATAATAATATTTGCCTTTCTTCTTAAGGTAGAAAGGAGGTTGTTTTTTGAAACCATTTATAAAATTGCTAGCATTATATACAATTTACTTAATTGTAAAATGTTTAAATGAATAGCACTAAAAAAGGAAAAGACTAAGTTTGCTTGGAACTTAGTCTTTTTACGTTTTTAAACCCATTTATATTGCAATTGCTATAATTATTATAGCTCATAACTTATTATATGTCAACTTTGCCGTTTTTATTCCTAAACCTACTCCTACTAAAATTAATATTAAACTTATCCACTGAGATGTTGATATTGCCAATATTTGCCCTCTTATTTCATCTCCTCTTACAAATTCTAAGAAAAATCTAGTTAGACCATATAGTATACAATAAAATTCAATTGTTTTATTTGAAGATTTTTTATAATTTGTCATTAATATTATAAATATTAATAAATTACATATACTTTCTACTATTTGTACTGGAAATAAATTTATATTATTAGGTGCAAATTGTGAGTTTGTATATATTATATTCCCTATTCCTTTATATGGTATGCCATAACAGCATCCAACTAAAAAGCATCCTATTCTTCCTATTGCATGCATAAGTGGTATACTTGGTATTATACTTATTAGTAATTCTTTATAAGCTATTTTTCTCTTTTTAGAATATGCATATATCCCTATTGCTCCTCCTATTATTCCTCCATAAAAAACAAACCCATTAGTTATTAGGTTTAATGGGTTTTGTTTTAATGTGTGTATATTATTTGGTATGTTTGTTATTAAAAATAATATCTTAGCGCCTATTGCTGAACTTATTATTGTGTATATTGAACATGTTAATATATCGTTTGATTTTATATTAAATTTCTTTGCATTTTTTATCCATATAATTATCCCTAGTACTATGCTAATTGTTATACAAATACCATATATTTGCATATCTTTCTCCTTATTCTTTGCAGTTTAAGATTTATATTTTATTCATCTATTTTCATGCTTAACTGAACTTTTTGCCTTTCTTTATCAATTCCTATTACTTTAACTTTTACTAAATCTCCTACGGATACTACATCTGATGGATTTTTTACATATCCTTTGCTCATTTGTGATATATGTACTAATCCATCATGTTTTACTCCTATATCTATAAATGCTCCAAAATCTATTACATTTCTTACTGTTCCTGTTAATATCATTCCTTCATTTAAATCTTCTAATTTTAATACATCATTTCTTAATATTGGCTTTGGCATATCTTCTCTTGGATCTCTTCCTGGTTTTGTTAACTCTGCTATTATATCTGTAAGTGTCATTTCTCCTACTTCTAACTCTTTTGCAACTTCTTTTATGTTTATCTTACTTGCACTTTCTTTTATTTGTTTTAGTTTTTCCTTATCTTTTATATCATCATTTTTAAAACCTAATTTTTGTAAAAGCTCTTGCGCTATTTTATAACTCTCTGGATGTACTGCTGTTACTTCTAATGGATTTTCACCATCATATATACGTATAAATCCTGCACATTGTTCATATGCTACTTTTCCTAATTTTGGTACATTTAATAGCTCTTTTCTTGATTTTAATTTTCCATTTTCATCTCTGTATTTAACTATATTTTTACTTATTGTTTTGTTTAGTCCTGATACATATGATAAAAGTGATGGTGTTGCTGTATTTACATCTACGCCTACTTTATTTACAGCATCTTCTACTACCCCTGTTAAAGTTTCTTCTAGTTTTTTCTGGTTTACATCATGTTGATATTGTCCTACTCCTATTGCTTTTGGATCTATTTTAACAAGTTCTGCAAGAGGATCTTGTAAACGTCTTGCTATTGATATTGCTCCCCTTATTGATACATTTATATCTGGGTATTCTTCTGTTGCAAGTTTTGATGCTGAATACACACTTGCTCCCGCTTCTGATACTATTGTATAATATACTTCATGTTTTGCTTCTTTTATTAGGTCTGCTACAAACATTTCAGACTCACGTGATGCTGTTCCATTTCCTATTGCTATCATATTTACATTATGCTTATGTATTAATTGTAATAGTGTTTTTTTGGCACCTTCAATATCGTTTTGTGGCTCTGTTGGATATACTGTTGCTATATCTAACACTTTTCCTGTTTCATCTATTACTGCTATTTTGCAACCTGTTCTGTATGCAGGGTCAAATCCTATTACTGTTAAATTTTTTAATGGTGCACCTAATAATAATTGTTTTGCATTTTTTCCAAATACTTTTATTGCTTGAATTTCAGCTTTTTCTGTTAAATCACTTCTTATTTCTCTTTCTATTGATGGCTCTATTAAACGCTTCCAACTATCTTTTATTGCATTTTCTAGTAGTTCTTTAAATGAACCGCCTTGTTTTATTATTCCTTTTTTTATGTTTTCTATTATTCTATCTTCTGGCTTTTGAATTTTTACTTTTAAACATTCTTCTTTTTCACCTCTATTTATTGCAAGAATTCTATGACTTGGTATTTTATTAACATTTTCTGAAAATTCATAATACATTTCATAATTTGTTTTTTCTTCTGGTTTTGCTGCCTTTGTTTCTATAATTCCTTGAGTATAGCAAATACGTTTTATAATTTTTCTGTATTTTGGTTCATCTGATATATTTTCTGCTATTATATCTAATGCACCATTTATTGCTTCTTCTATTGTATTTACTTGTTTTTCTTCGTTTAAATATTGTTTTGCTATTTCTTCTATGCTTGTCTTTTCTTCTTGTTCTAAAATAGTAATAGCAAGTCCTTCTAATCCTTTTTCTTTTGCTATTGTTGCACGTGTTCTTTTCTTTTGTTTATATGGTCTATATATATCTTCTACTTCTGCTAGGGTTAGTGCATTTTCTAAGTTTTTTTCTATTTCCTCTGTCATTTTTCCTTGTTCTGTAATAGATTTTTTTACTTCTTCTTTTCTTGTGTTTAAATTTCTTAGATAATTAAGTCTTTCACCTAATTCTCTTAAAGTTTCATCAGATAAGCCTCCTGTTACCTCTTTTCTATAACGTGCAATAAAAGGAATTGTATTTCCTTCATCTATTAATTTTACTGTATTTTCCACTTGTATATATTTTACATTTAATTCATTTGCTATTGTTTGTATTATCTTATCCATTATTTTTCTCCTTTTTTTAATCTTTGGATATTATATCATAAATTAATAAAAAGCAAATATAAATTTTTATAAAAATTACATTTGCTTTTATTTTTTAGTTACAGTTCACAGCATATATAATAAAATCCGCTACGGCTAAGTAATATATT
>CAOKHI010000029.1 GCA_948468275.1 uncultured Clostridium sp.
ATGTAAGTGTAAAATCTAAATAAAAACAAAAAAATGGGACAAACGAAAAAATTCACTATTAATATCTTTTGCATAATACACCACCTATATTATATAATATATAACATAATTAAAATTTTAAAAACTGTAAAAATACCCTTCTTGAATTAACAACACTTATCTTTTATACTACATCAGTTAAGCAAATGACCTTACAATATTGTAAGGCTCATTTAAATTTCTTTTGTTTAATACTATCATTCCTTATTGAAATTCTACAAATATAGTACCTATTCCTCCTTCTAAGTCTATATTATTTTTTCCTGTTCCAACTTTTAAATCTGATGAATAATCTTTTCCTTCTATTTTAATGTTTCCTAATCCTTTTTCAGCATCTATTGAGTATTCTTCTTTATTTCCTAATAATAGCATTTTTATTTCACCAATGCCACATTCTATTTTACTACTTCCTGTAACATATGCTTCTATTTCAATTTTTCCTATTCCTGCATCCATTTTTAGATTATTTAAAACTGATGATACTATTTCAATTTTTCCTGCTCCACCATCTATATCTGTTTTATTAAAATCTGAATTTGATATTGTTACTATTCCTGCACCTTGTTCTAGTTTAAATCTATCTGCTACAATATTTTCTATTACAATCTTTCCTGCTCCAGCATCTACTTTTAAGCTATCTAACTTTTCATCTTTAGGAATATAAATTGTTATTTCACCTGAAAAATTATTGCCCCCAAACCATCTTTTTCTTTCCTCTATTTTTAATTTTCCATTTATTTGTTTTGATGAAAACTGATTTTTTAAGTTATGAGCTTCAACTTTAAATTCATTTCCTGTTTTTAATATAATATTTGAAGATAGTACATCTATATCTATCTGCTCTATATCTTTATATATTTCTGAAAAATTTTCTACTACTACTTTATCATCTCTAATCCCTAAATTAGTAAACATAGATAAGCCAAACATAATTGCTGATATAATATTTACTATTATAAAAATTGCTAGAATTATTGCTAAAATTTTTATTATTTTTTGAATCTCATTCATTTTATGTCTACACCTCCAAACATACAAAATGCATCTACATAAATAACTTTTTCATTTTCCTTTTTGTTTATAGTTTTATTAGAAACTCCTCCAAATATAGGTGTAGATTTTACTTTTACATTCACGTTTGTTGGAACTATTATTTGCACACCTCCAAATATAGCACTTGCTTTGATTACTGCTTCTTTTTCTATATTGGCTTTACATATATCTAAATTTACTGCTCCGAACACTGCATCTAAGTTTGCCCCTGTAAATTCTTCATTATCTTTGTTTATCTTTTGCTCTGCAAATGTTGCAACAATATTTTCTAATCCATTTTTTCTTCCTTCTTTTACCTTTTTACTTACTTTACTTTTTATTGTTTCATTAAATATCAAAGAAAGTCCAATTGCTACTAAAATAAGCGGTAATATCATTTTCATAATTAAATCAAAACTAATTAATCCATTTGCTGAAAGTAATAATCCTACACCTATTAGTATTCCTACTAAATTTCCAATTTTACCTTCATTTTCATTAGAAAATAATCCTACAAAACATGGCACTATAATAATAAGAGTCCACCACCCTTTAAAAAACATATTTATGTTTGTTATTCCTAAAGCATTTGTTCCAATTATAACTCCTATTACTATAAAAAATACTCCCCATAAAACCTTATTAATTTTTTCCATATTCTACCTCTTTCTTTATTTTTATGTAATTATTATATCACAATACATATAAATTTCACATATTTTTTATAGCAACTATGTAAATTTATGATTACTGTTATTCTACTTACCTATTGTTTTATTTCTTTTTTGTTTGCATAGATATTATCCATATACTCATCTGGGTAATATCTATCTAAGAACATATCTAACTCGTTTTTAGGTAAAATATTTTTTCTTCTTTGGGTTTGCCTATTTGCTGCAACAAAAGAAATACTTGCATTAAATATCATAAAAACAACTGTTATAACTGTTACAATTTTCAAGCAATTAGTTTCTATTTTTTGTTCCATGTTTCCTATTATTGGTTTTAAATACATCGAATATATTATGCCTGCTGTTCCCCAATAAATACAATGTAATAAACTTGTTCTTCCATTTATATTAAAAATTAAATTAGAATAATCCCAAGATATTGTACCAAATATTTTCTCTTGAATTAGAGAAAATAAATATTCTGTTATACCTCCTATAATCATTGTTATTGTAAATATTTTTATTTTATTATCAGTTTTTATATTATTTAAAACTATATAATATATTACAATTCCAAATCCATACACAGGTGTAAAAGGTCCATATATAAGTCCTTTTCTTGACTCAAAATATCCCTTTTGAAATAATGCCACTATCATCTCAACAATATAGCCTATAATACTTCCTATAATAAATAACCAAAATATTATAGTTAATTCTTTTATAATTTTATTTTTTTCCATTCTAATACTCCATCTTTTTTTTACTTTATTATATGCTTTATGTATATTATTTGGTATCGAAATAGCTTACATTAATCTTACAATTTTGTAAGGTTATTTATTTTTCCCCCTTTTTTATTATGTTAGCATAAAAGTAAGCAATTATCAATAAATTGCTTACTTTTAATTATTAATGTTTTATTAATAGTTATTATTTATCAAGTCTTTGACTACTTCACTTGCTATTATTAATCCTGCTACTGATGGAACAAACGATATACTAGCAGGTACTACTTTTTTAGTATTATTATGAAATTGTTCTATCTTAATTGGTTCTTCTTTTGAATATACTACTTTTAATTTTGAAATATTTCTTTGTTTTAATTCTTTACGCATAACTTTTGCAAGTGGACACACACTAGTTTTATAAATATCTGATACTTCAAATTTAGTTGGATCTAATTTATTTCCTGTTCCCATACATGATATTATTGGTATTTGTAATTTGTTTGCTCTTACAACTAATTCTATTTTTGCAGTTACTGTATCTACTGCATCTATTATATATGATATATTATTATTTAAAATCCCACTTGTTTCTGGCATAAAAAACTCTTTATATTCTTCTACTTCTACTTTAGGATTTATTTGTAAAATCCTTTCTTTTGCCACATCTACTTTTGGTATTCCTATTGTTTTGTGTAATGCTATTATTTGTCTGTTTATATTTGTAATATCCACATCATCATTATCTACTAATATAAATTTTCCTATTCCTGCTCTTGCTAATGCTTCCACCACATAAGAGCCAACTCCTCCTATTCCAAATATAGCAACTTTTGCATTTTGTAATCTTTGCAATGCTTCTTTTCCAATTAATAGCTCAGTTTTTGAAAATTGATTTTGCATTTTTTACCTCTCAAATTTTAATATTTATATAAATTATATTGTCAAAATTCAATTATGTCAATGTAACAATGATTTTTTTATTTATATGCATAATTCTTGCCTTTTTTGGTAAACTATATTTAAAAAATTGATTTGGAGAAATTTTCATGGATGATTTAAAAAACAATATTTCTTCACTTTTTAATAGAATGTTTAAATATGAAGAAAAAAAAGAATATGATTTTATTATACCTGAAACAGATAGTGAAATTGATTTACAAAATAGTGTACAAAATAACACAAATAACACAAAAAGTCCTATACAAGATTATAAAAATGTATTTCCTACCCTTTCTGTTAATTTAGAATGTATGCAAGTTAAATATAATACCCTTATTAATAGTGATGTTATAATAAGAGAATTTACACTAACTGCAAGAAATAAACAATACAATGCTTTTATTATATATATAGATGGGATGGTAGATACTAAAATTATAAATGATTTTATTTTAAACCCTTTAATGTTAAAAAATAGAGCAAATTTGTATGATGGAGATCAAAATAAAATTGTATCAGAAGCTGTTACTAATAATATTACTGTAAAACGTGTAAAAAGATTTGACCTTGCTGATTATATTTTAGGTAGTCTTATGCCACAAAATAGTGTAAAAAAAACTAATAGTTTTGATAACATTATCTCTCGGTATAAACTCTGGAAATTGTGCTTTATTTATAGATACTTTAGATAATGCTTTTGATATTGAAGTAAAAGGATTTAAACAAAGAAGTGTGAGTCCGCCTAATAATGAATTAGTAGTTCGAGGCTCTCAAGAAGCTTTTAATGAAGTTATTAGAACAAATACTTCATTACTTAGAAGGCTTGTTAATAATGAAAATTTGATTATTGAAAATATAGAAGTTGGAAAATTAAGTAATACCAAATGTGCTGTTTGTTACATTAAGAACATTGCAAATGATGATTTAGTATCTGAAGTAAAGTACAGATTAAATAATGTTGAAATAGATTATTTAATCTCATCTGGCCAATTAGAACAATTAATAGAAGATAATGGTAAATATAGTCTTCCACAAATGCTTGCAACTGAACGACCAGATAAAGCTACAAATTATTTATTAGAAGGAAGAGTTGTAATAATTGTAAATGGTAGCCCTTATTGTTTAATAGCACCTCGGAACTTTTATAGACTTTCTTTCTTCACCAGAAGACATGAATTTAAAATTTCAATTTGCAAATTTATTAAAGTTTGTCCGTATTTTAGCTTTTGTTTTGACTCTATTATTACCACGGTATATATGTGGCAATAACAAACTTTCATCAAGAACTGCTACCTACTGAATTACTTTTTGCAATTGTTGCATCAAGAGAAAATGTACCTTTTCCTATAATTTTCGAAATTATTGTTATGGAAATATCTTTTGAATTAATAAGAGAAGCTGGACTTAGAGTTCCTACTCCGTTTGGTCCTACAATTGGAATTGTAGGTGCATTAATACTAGGTCAAGCAGCTGTTGATGCAAGTATTGTGAGTCCTATATTAATTATTATAGTTGCTATTACTGCTATTTCTTCATTTGCAATACCAGATTTTTCCTTAAGCTTTCATTGTAGAATTATACGATTTGTATATATAGTATTAGGTTACTGGAGTGGTTTTTTAGGAATTGCTATAGGATTATTTGTACACTTCGGTATACTTTCTAGCTTAAAGTCATTTGGTGCACCTTATTTAGAACCATATGTACCTGCAACACAAATTAATAATAATGGATTTTTTATTTCTCCTTCATGGAAAAGAGAAAAAAGACCTGATTTTCTAAATGCTAAGAAAAAAACTTTACAAAAGCATATAAGTATGGGATGGAAATACCCTAATAAATAAAAGGAGGTAAATATGAATTTTTCTAAAGTTGGAACAATTGAAGCAACTGCTTTTATAGTAATAATAATTTTAAATCATATAGTATTAAATTTACCAAAAAGTATTTTATCAACTTGTGGCTCTTCTTCTATACTTAATGCAATTTATGTTACTATACTTGTATTCTTGTTTTTATTTATTGTATTCAAACTATTTAAGAATTTTGCAAACTCAGATATTATAGATATATCTGAATTCTTAGGAGGTAAATGGTTAAAAACTATTATTGGCATACTATATATATCATTTTTCATATTAACCTCTTGCTCTCTTCTTAGAAATTTTTCTGAAATGTTAATACTAACATATTTTGAAAAAGTTTCTGCTGCTTTTATTATAGTATGTTTTCTCTTTGTTGCTGTTATTGTAAACAAATTTGGAGCAAATACTGTTTTTAGGTGTAACTTAATTGTTTTTCCTATTTGTTTAATTGGTTTACTAATTTCCTTTTTTGCTATAGGTAGTAGAATGGTTCCTCAAAAGATATTTCCTATTTTTGGAAATGGGATAAATGAAACATTTTTTTCTGGAATAAGTAATATTTTTGCATTTAGTGGTATTTCATATTTATATTTTTTAATGCCTTTATTAAAAGATCAAAAAAGCTTTAGCAAAATTGGATATGCAGGAATTGGAATATCTGCTGTATATCTAATACTTAGTATTGGGTCATTACTATTATCCCTTTCTGATGTATTAACAAATTCACAGCTTTCACCAATGTATTTATTAATTCGAGCTGCTGAATTTGGTAGTTTTTTCCAAAGACCAGATGCATTATTCTTTTTTGCATGGATACTATCTTTTATGTCATACTTAAGTACTATTTTATTTGTTGTTACTTTAATTTTTAGGAAAATTTCAAAAACTAATAGTGTACAACCTATGATTTATTGCTTTAGTGCTATTATGTTTGTAGTAGCGTTAATACCTGCAAATATGAGTCAAATACGATTTTTTGAAGATGTAATATTTAAATATTTTACTATCAGTTTAGTTTTTATTATTAGTTTTATAATAATATTATTAGCCAGTATTAAACATAAGAGTATAAAGCCAGCTTCTAGGAAGGAGGATTCTAATGTTTAAAACTTTATTTAAGTATATTATTATAGCACTATTAATTTCTATTGCTACCGTTACCTTATGCAGGTGCTACAATGATAACAATATAGATAGATTAGCTTATGTTGTAGCTTTAGGTTTAGATGTATCTGATAGTAATAACATAAAAGTTAGTTTTCAATTATCTACTTCTAGCCAAGATTCTGGTGGTGGTGGTTCTTCCTCTCAATCTGACAGTTCCATCATAAATACTATAGAATGTGCATGTATTGAATCTGGAATAAATCTTTTAAATAGTTATCTTAGTAAAAAAGTGAATTTAGCTCATTGTAAAGTTATAGTATTTTCAGAAGAATTTGCCTCTAAAGGACTTTCTAAAGAAATATATACTTTAATGAATGATGTTCAAGTTAGACCTACTTGTAATGTAATTATTAGCAGATGTAATGCTGAATATTTCTTAAAAAATTCTAAACCTGTACTAGAAAAACTTTCAGCAAGATACTATGAAATAGTACCTAGTTCTTATGAATATACAGGATATACAGAAAATATAACTTTAAGTGAATTTTTTGCTACTTTAAATGATTCTTTTCGTGAATGTACTGCAATTTTAGGTGGTGTAAATCCTGGAACTAATCAAAACATCAATTCTAATTTAAGTAATACCGAAAAAGATAGTACCTATAAAGCAAATCAAACCCCTATTTCTGGTACATCAAATATAGAAAATATGGGAACTGCAGTATTTTCAGACGATAAACTTGTAGGAGAATTAAACGGTATAGAAAATATGTGCCATTTAATGCTTATAAACAAAATGGAAACATGTAATATTAGTATTCCAAATCCATTTGATAATGGTAATAATATATTTTTAAATTTAAAGCCTAAAAGAAAAACTAAATCTAAAGTTAGTATAGTAAACGGTTCTCCATATATTGAAATTGATGTAACTCTGAATTCTAGTATTCTTTCAATAGATAAAAATGCTGATTATCTTGACGAAGAAAATTTAAAAAAGATTGAATTTTTTGCAAATTCATATTTAAAAACACAATTTAATAACTATTTATACAAAACATCAAAGGAATTTAAAACAGATATTGATGGTTTTGGAAAACATGTAGTAAAAGAATTTCTTTTTACAGACAATTGGCATGAGTATAACTGGTTAAAAAATTATTCAAATGCTTTTTTTGATGTTAATGTAGAAGTTGATGTTCAATCTGGACGTTTATTAATGGAAACTTAAAGTAAAGGAGAATTTATGAAATTTTTAGTTATATTTTTAAGTATTTTAATATTTTTAAAAACTTTTTATTATGGATTATATGAAATAAAACAAAAAAATAAATCTGGTGGATATGGAGTAATTCTTCTTTCATTTGTAAGTTTACTAGCTCCTAATATAATTATGATGTTTAGAAGGGGTTAATTAATATTACATCTATATTCATTACTGATAGTGAAAAATTTTTATATTCATTTTTTAGTATTTAGAAATGTCTTTGGGCAATTATACCCAAAGACTTCTATTTTCTATAAAATTATATCTCTTTTTAAAAAATTATCTTTTATAATACCTATTCCAATAAATTTCATTTTTTCATCATAAATTCTATATATATCATCATCTAATTTATAATTTAACTTTACTCCATTAAAAAATAACATCATTTTTTTATTATCTAATATAATCTTTTTGTTATTCTTAAATATATTCTCAAAACTTATTAGATGTTTCTCTATGTAACTTGCATTACTCATATTATCTTTCAATTCTTGTATTGTTACAGCATCTTCAATTTTAAATTTTCCTACTCTTAATCTTTGTAATTCTTTCATGCAACCTATTGTATCTAATTTCTCAGCAATTTGTTCGCAAATCGTACGTATATATGTACCTTTTGAACAATCTATTGTAAAGATTATTTCATTTTCTTTAAAATTATAATCATTAAGTTGTATGTCATAAATCTCTATTTCTCTTAAAGGCACTTCAATTTGTTTGTTTTGTCTTGCATATTCATATAATTTTTTACCATTTACTTTTATTGCAGAATACATAGGTGGATATTGTTTTTGCTTACCTTTTATCCCACATAATACTTCTTGTATATGTTTATTTGTAAGTTTTTCACTATAATTTACTGTATTTAATACATTTCCTGTTATATCTGCTGTATCTGTCTTTATTCCTAATTTTAATACTGCTTTATATGTTTTATCATGTTCAATTAAGTATTTAGATAATTTTGTACCTTTTCCTATAAGCAGTGGTAATACTCCTGTTGCATTTGGATCTAGTGTTCCTGTATGACCCACTTTTTCATTAAACATTTTTTTCACAATTGCAACAACATCATGTGAAGTATAATCTTTTTCCTTATTAATTAATATAATACCTTCCATTTCAAGTTCAACCTACAATCTATTAAACAAAAAACTATAAGCTTTTTTTAGTTTCGTTTATTATTCTTTCTTTTGCTTCTTCTAATCCTGCATGTATACTGCAACCTGCTGCACGCATATGTCCTCCACCATTAAACATCATGCAAATATCTGAAACATTTACATAGCTTGTTGACCTAAGAGAACATTTAAAAAATCCATCAGCTTCTCTTAGAAAAATAGAAACTTCCACTCCTTCTATTGCTCTTCCAATTTCAACTAATCCTTCATGATCTCCTGGATTCGTTTCTAATTCTTCTTCATCCTTTTTTGTTATATACGTAAAAGCAATTTTTCCATCTTCTAAAAACTCTAATCTATCTATTGCTCTTTTAGTTAAATAAAAATTAGCTTTTGTCTTTACCTCTAAAACTCTTCTATATATATCAGACACATTTACTCCAATACTCAAAAGCCATGAAGTAAATTCGAAAGTTTCTGTAGAAGTTCCTGGATATTTAAAACCGCCAGTATCTGTTATTATACCTGTTAATAAACAAGTTCCTATCTTATTATCTATTTTAACACCTAAAAATTCTAATACTTGTATCAAAATTTGGCAACATGCTGGTGCTACTGGATTTACAAAATTATAATCTGCAAACATTTTATTACTTTGATGGTGATCTATATTAATTGTTACATTTGCATCTTCAAAATAATTAGCAAATCCATTAAGTCTTTTTATATCTGCACAATCTAAAGCAATCGCCAAATCATATCCATCAATAGTACCTTCTTTTATAATCTTGTCTGAATTTGGCAAAAATTGAAATGTCTTTGAAAACTCTGGTATAACTATATCAACATTTTTAGATAACTGTTTTAACGCATTATACATAGCTAGACTGCTACCTACAGCATCCCCATCTGGACTTTCATGTGTTAATATAACTATACTATTTGCTCTTATAATCTCTTCTTTAATATCATCTAAAGTCATCTTATACTCCTTATCCCTCAATTTTTCAGTAAATCATACTTGCCTTACCTAATTATTTGGATCTACATCCTTAATTATATCCTTCAAAATAGAATCAATTCTAGCACCATATTCAATAGAATCATCAAGTTCAAATACTAGCTCTGGTGTTATTCGCAAATTAATTCTTTTTGCAATTTCAGTTCTAATAAAACCTGAAGATTTTTTAAGTCCTGCAAGAGTTTCTTTAATATTTTTAGAATTTAAAATACTAACATATACCTTAGCATACTTCAAATCTGGAGTAATATTAGCCCTTGTTACACTTATCATACCTGTTACATTAGGATTTTTTAATTCATAATTAATTATATGACTAATCTCCCTTTTTAATTCTTCATTAATCCTTTCAAATCTATTATTATTTCTATTTGGCATAATGCCTCCTTATCTTTTAATTTCTTCCATAACATATACTTCTAATACATCGCCTTCAATAATATCGTTATAATTCTCGATTTGAAGACCACATTCAAAACTCTTTGTAACCTCTTTAACATCATCTTTAAATCTCTTAAGAGAAACTAGTTTGCCATCATGTATTACTACATTTTCCCTAATAACTCTTATTCCAGCATTTCTAGAAATCTTGCCATCTGTTACATAAACACCTGCAATAGTTCCTACACCACTTACTTTAAATGTTTGTCTAACTTCCCCTGTTCCTATAACTTTTTCTTCGAAAACAGGATCAAGCATACCTTTCATAGCAGCTTCAACATCTTCAATTGCTTGATAAATTACTGAATATTGTTTTATTTCTACTTCTTCTTTTTTAGCCATTTCTTTTGCCATTACATCTGGTCGTACATTGAATGCAATTATTATAGCATTTGATACTTTAGCAAGTGTTACATCAGACTCTGTAACTGCCCCAACATTTGCATGTATAACTTTTACTAAAACCTCTTCATTTGTTAATTTTTCTAATGATTGTTGTACTGCTTCAACAGATCCTTGAACATCTGCTTTAACAATTAAATTCAATTGTTTTAAGTTACCCTTTTCAATTTGGCTAAATAAATCATTTAACGAAACTCTTGATGTAGCATTTATAGATTTTTCTCTTTCTTGTCGTTTTCTTCTTTCAATTAAATGTTTTGCAGTTTTTTCATCTTTAACTTCATAAAAAGTATCTCCTGCAACAGGAACTTCTGTTAAACCTATTACTTCTACTGGGGTTGATGGTCCAGCTTTTTTTACCTTTTTACCTTTATCATCTGTCATAGCTCTTATTCTTCCTATTACAGAACCAACAACGATTGTATCTCCAACATCTAATGTACCTCTTTGTACAAGCATTGTTGCAACAGGTCCTCTTGCTTTATCTAATTTTGCTTCTATTATAGCTCCTTTTGATTGTTTGTTTGGATTTGCTTTTAACTCTTTCATATCTGCTACTAAAAGTACCATTTCAAGTAAGCCATCTATATTAATTCTCTTTTTAGCAGATATTTCTACAAATATTGTATCTCCACCCCATTCTTCTGGAACCAAGTCATACTTTGTTAATTCTTGCTTAACCTTTTCAGGGTTTGCTCCTTCAACATCAATCTTATTTAAAGCAACTATAATTGGAATATCTGCTGCTTTTGCATGATTTATTGCTTCTACTGTTTGTGGCATAACTCCATCATTTGCAGCAACTACTAAGATTGCTATATCTGTAATCATAGCTCCTCTTGCTCTCATACTTGTAAATGCTTCATGTCCTGGTGTATCTAAGAAAGTTATTTCTCTATCATTTATTTTTACTTTATATGCACCTATATGTTGTGTAATTCCTCCTGCTTCTCCTTGTATTACATTTGTTTGCCTTACTGCATCTAAAAGTGATGTTTTACCATGGTCAACGTGTCCCATAACAACAACTACTGGTGGTCTTTCTTTTAATTGGCTTACTTCATCTTCTGTATCATCAAATAAAATATCTTCTTCAGTTACAGTTTCTTTTTTTATTGCTGTTATTCCAAATTCACCTGCTATTAAAAATGCTGTATCAAAATCTATTTCATTATTAATTGTTGCAAGAACACCATAATTTAGTAATTTTTTTATTACTTCTGCTGTTGTTTTTTTCATTTCTGCTGCAAAATCTTTTACAGTTATTGGATCTTGAATTGTTATTTGTGTTAATTTAAATATTTTTTGTTTTGTTCTTTCTTCTCCAGATTTATTTGCTCTTTTTTTATTTTTTCTACCACGTTGTGTAGTTAAATCATAATAATCAAGCATTCCACCATCTTGTTCATTAAACATATTAGATAATTTATCTGTTTGTTTTAAACTTTTTAGTTTATCTTCATTATATTCAAAATTATTATTTCTTCTTTGTTTTGAATTTTTCTTAGATTTATTATCATCCATTCTATTTTGTTTTTGTTTATCCATTCCTCTGTTATATTCTCTTACTACTTCTTTTTGTGCAACATCTGTCATAATGTTCTTAATATTTTTCTCTATGCCTTTTTCATCAAGTGGTCTATTATTTCTATATCCGTTATTCTGATTGTTATAATTTCTGTTTTGAGTATTATATCCATTATTTTGCCTATTATTATAGTTCCTATTTTGGTTATTATAGCCATCTTTATTATAATTTCTATTTTCACCATTTCTTTGATTATTATAATTATTATTATTGTTGTTTTGTCTATTATTATAATTCCTATTTTGATTATTATTCTTATAACCATTTTTTTGATTATCAAAATTTCTATTTTGACTTTGATTTTGATTATTGTGAGCTCTTTCTTTTTTTTCTATATTATTATTTTTGATTTCCTCTGCTTGAACTATAGGCTTTGTTTCTATTTTTTCTTCTTGTTTTTGCATATCTTCTACCTTTTCTTTAATTTCTTCTTGTTTAATTTCTTTAGCTTTCGTTTCTTCTGCTTGTGTTTTTATCTGTTCTTCTTGCTTAATTTCTTCTTCCTTTTTAGATTTTAATCCAAATAATTCACTAACAGTCATTGGTTTTGCTGGTTTTTCTCTATATACTATATTAAAGTCTTTATTTGCATTTCTTTCAACAAATCCTACTTCTTTTTTTGTTTGTTTTTTCTTTTTAGCCTCTTCTTCTGCTGCTTTTTTTGCAACCTCTTCTTCAGATATTATAACTTCTCTTCTAATAATTACATGATTATCTTTTTTTTCTTTTTTAGTGGTCTTTTTTTCTGAAGCTTTCTTTTCTTTCTTCCCATTTTCAGTATTCTTGAAACTTTCTTCTATCTTAGTTTCATCAGTATGTTCAATACTACTTAGATGGTTTTTCACTTCAATGCCCAATTTTTTTGCTCTTTCTATAATTTCTTTACTGGTTAAGTCAAGTTTTTTTGCTATCTCATGTATTTTAATCTTACCCAATAATTTCACCCCCATTTATAATCTTATATATCTCACTTGCTAGATTGTTATCTTTTATTCCTACAACAGCTTTATTATTTTTGCCTATTGCTTTACTTATTTCTTCTATTGTTGAAAATTCTGCAATTTTTATGTTATTTTTATCACATAAAAATTTAAAATTTCTTTTTGTTCTATCTGCTGCATCTGTAGCAACTATTATTAATTTTACCTTATTTCTTTGTATTAAATCTATACATACATCTGTTCCAAAGCAAATTTTTCCAGCTTTTGTAGTTAGCCCTAATAACCCTAACACTTTTTTATTATTTATCAATAATTACACCTCTTAATTTATCATAAATCTCATTTTCAATTTTAGTTTCAAATACTCTTTCTATCCTTTTCGTTTTTATTGCTTTTTCTAAACATTCTATATTATCACATATGTATGCACCTCTACCATTCATTTTTCCTGTTTTGTCTATATTTATTTGTCCTTCTTTATTTTTTACAACTCTAATTAAGTCTTTTTTATCCTTTTTTTCGTTACATCCCATACATGTTCTTTGTGGCATTTTTTTCATTTTTTACGCCCCCTGTTTATTAATTTTATTTAAGTTTATTATTCTTCTTGCATATTTTGTATCATTTCTCTAAATTGAGATTCAGATTTAATATCTATTTTCCAATTTGTTAGTCTAGCTGCTAATCTTGCATTTTGACCAGATTTTCCGATTGCTAGAGATAATTGATCATCTGGAACTATTACTTGTGCAAATTTTTCTTCTTCTTTTACATCTACTGCCATTACTTTTGCAGGTAATAGTGCTGATGCTATATATATAGATGGATCGTTATTCCATTCTATTACATCTATTTTTTCTCCATTTAATTCATTTATTATATTTTGAATTCTAACTCCTTTTTGTCCAACACAAGAACCTACTGGATCTATATTTTCATTTGTTGAATAAACAGCTACTTTGCTTCTACTTCCTGGATCACGAGATACACTTTTTATTTCAATTAGTCCTTCATATATTTCTGGTATTTCAAATTCAAATAATTTTCTTACAAAGTCTACATGTGCTCTAGATACTATAACCTGAGGTGTACCTTTTAGCCCTTTTACAACATCTAAAACATATCCTCTTATTTTATCATTTACCATATAGTGTTCTGTTGGTATTTGTTCTTTTGTTGGCATTACTCCTTCTAATTTACCTAAATCCATTACTACTATATTTGAATCTGCCTTTTGTATTATTCCAGAAACAATTTCACCTTTTCTATCATTAAATTCTGTATATACTATTTCTCTTTCTGCTTCTCTTAATTTTTGAATTATAACTTGTTTTGCTGTTTGTGCTGCTATTCTTCCAAAATCTTTTGGAACCATTTCAATATCTACTGTATCACCTATGTCTAACTTTTTGCTTATTTTATTTGCAGAAGTTAAGCTTATTTGTAATTTAGAATCTTCAACTATTTCTACAACTTCTTTTACTGCATACAGATGTGCTTCACCTGTTATATTATCCATAACTACTTTTACATTTTCAGCAGAATCAAAATTTCTTTTATATGCTGTAACCAATGCTGATTCAATTGCTTCTATCAAATATTCCTTACTAATACCTTTCTCACTTTCTAATTCTTCTAATGCTAATATTAATTCTTTATTATCTATCGCTTTCATTTTCCATTTTCCTCCCTTTTTATTATATTTCAATACTTTATTTTTTTATCTTACGAATTTATTCCTAAACTAATATATATATATACTAATTATCGTTCCAATTATATTTTGTTTTAATCTGCGATATATCTTTTCTTAATATTTGTATTTCATCATTTTGGTGTAAAACATTAATGCTTTCACTATTATATCCTGTTAATATACCATCTACAAGTTTTGTTCCATTCATTTGTTTAAATAAACTAATTTCAATCTCTTCTCCCATTGCCATATCTAAATGTTTATCTTTTCGTAGTATTCTTTCAATTCCTGGTGAAGATACCTCTAAAAAATATTGTTCTTTAATATAATCTGCCTCATCTAATAAATCCATTATTGCATTATTAACTTTTTCACAATCATCTAAATCAATTCCATTTTTACTATCAATAAAAATTCGCAAAAAGTAATTTTTTCCCTCTTTTGCATATTCCACATCATATAGTTCATATCCTACTTCTTCAATTCTATCTTGCAAAAGAGCTGTAACTTTTTCTTCAATGCTAGCCAATATACATCCTCCTTAAAATACATATAAAGAGTGGGATTTGTTCCCACTCCTCTAGTTTCTTCATATTTGTAATGTTATTCTACCCTATTTCCTATAAAAAATCAAGCTTTTTTTTTAATTTTGTGTATTTTCTGTTCTACTAAAATCGTCTTAGCCTTCTTTATAATATAATTTTTTGTAGTTTTATAGAATTTGTTGTCAATAATATATTATTTCATCATTTCTGTTTGGCACAATGCTTGATATGTATAATTTCTATTAATTAGTTCTTCATGAGTGCCACAATCACTTATTTTTCCTTATTTCATCTTTATCAAATACCTTACTCATCTTTTATCTCCTCTACTTTCATTTTCATCACCCTGTATTAGTTTATCATATATTTCTATTCTTTTGTAATATTTTTGTAATATGATTAAATTTCCCTGACATATTTCATTATATATCATTATTTCCATATTCTATCACAATTTTTTATTTCCTTTTCTTTAAATGCTTTAAAAATATCTACATTATTCATATTAGCTATACTAAGTAAATATATAAAGCAATCCGCTAATTCTTCTTCAACACTATCATTATATTCTTTTGCTATATCTAAATGTCCCTTTGTGTTTTTCCTTATTGCTTTCGCAAGTTCTCCTAATTCTTCTAAAAATAACATCATTTCTCTTTCAATGGCAACTCCATCAAATTTTCTAGCTTTTTTCATATCCTTTATATATCTCTGAATTTCTGCAACAGAACTTTTTTCATTTAACAATTCTAACTTTTCCTTTAATTCCATATCTTACTCCTATAATTCTATTTCTTTTTCAAGCAATTTGCTAACAAACTCCCACCTATGTTTTATAAATTGACCATTATTTACTAACTAGTTAATTTCTGTCCAAGTTGCCCATTTTACATTTGAAACTTCATCTTATTGAAATTTCATTTTAGATATATCGTAATCACATTTTAAAATATATGTATCAATCCAAACATTTCCTGTTTTAAATTTCGTAATTAATTTTAAATCATTAGCATTAATATCAATATCTAATTCTTCTTTTGACTCTCTAACAATTGTATCTTTTGAATTTTCTCCTAATATAACTGAACCACCAGTCATAGCCCATACATTAGGTTCTAACTTTTTTTCTTGTATCTCTATTTTGTGCTATTAAATAACAAGCATAACGTGTTAATTTATAATCTTTTTGTTTTCTTTGTGCTCCTGAACCTATTTGCACCATTTTGTCGACATCGACAAAATGGTCAAAAACATTAATATCACTATTTTACAAGATTCTTTTGCTTTGTTTATTACATTTTCAAATTTTCGCCATTCTTTATAATTTAAGACTGATTGTAATTCTCTAGCATAATAAAATTCAATTCCGTTTTCATCAATGTGTTTTATATCTTCAAAAGTTTCGTTATTATAATTTTCTCTTTTTTCTAATTCACTTATTTGAAATCAACTCCATTCCTTATTATGTACATTTTATTATAAACTCAAATGAATTGCAAAATGTATACAAAAATTTGTTATTGATTATATTGTATAGTTAAGCAATAATTTTTTCTTTATTTACTATCATGTCTACTTTTCCATCTTTTAGATACATTATTTTATCAGAATTTTCAATAGCAGATTTTCTGTGTACTATTATAATTACTGTACTTTCTTTCGTTATTCTATCTATTAACTTTTGCATTCTATCCTCAGTTTTTAAATCTATATTTGAAGTTGGTTCATCAAATATATAAATATTTGCCTTATGCAAAATTGCCCTTAAAAAGGCTATCATTTGAAGTTGTCCATAAGATAATTTATTCTTTTCTATTTTTTCTTCTAATCCATTTAGAAATTTATCTAAAACTTTTTCAAAACCTATTTCGTTTGCAACAGTTCTTATTTGCTCATCTGTAATTGTTTTATCTCCTAATATAACATTATTTTTTAATGTATCATTTAATATATATGGCGTTTGTGAAATATAAGAAATATAATTCTTTACTCATATTGATTTCTTGTTTAATTATATGTAACATAATACCACAAAACCTCCTTCTTTCAAGACTTTTGGTCAAAAAAGACCGCTTAATTTTGAAATGGTTTAAAGTTTTTGTGTTGTCAAATTCATTTAAATATACTTGCTTAACATCCTTTACAATAGATTTGTTCCATAAATTGTTCTGATTAACTCTGTTTGATTATCATAATCTCTTAAATTGTGTTTGTTTACATCCAACAAATCTTTTGAAAAGCAACTTGAACATGAAAGAAAAAGAATGGATTTAGAAAGATAAAGGCACTACTAGTAAATATAATAGTAATGCCTTTGATATTTTAAGTTTTGTTCACGACATATTTGCCTCTACTTATAGCAGTTATAAGCTCTTTGCTTTTAGCACGATATACAGCATTGTTAATAGTAATAGTATTAAAATTAGGAAAATGAAGTTGCAAATCCTTTGTAGTAAAAGAATTCAAATTTAATATATACTTTATTACTTGTTTTACTTGACTTCCTCTTTGAATTGTATCATCGGAATTTGTTTCAGCAACCTTATCTGTTCCCGTCAAAGTAGGTATAATTTGCTCACTAATTTGAACTTTACCCACTTCTTCTTCAGATTTTACAATATTAACTGTATCTAGAACTTTCTTTGAAATACATTCTGTATCAGTTTCAGTTATACTCGTTACTTCTACAGTTTTAACCATCCCTGTTTCATTCACAACATTTGTGTCATTAGTTTCAAATCTCTTAATGCACATATCATTTGCAGGTACTTTAGTTTTATTAGAAACAAATGACATACTGAAATCATCAATTTCCTGAATAATTTCAGCAATGAAAGAAAAGGCTTCTGGATGAGCTGGTATCTGAATTATAATCCGATCTCTGTTACAGTTGACTCTAAAGTCTGGTAATTTTTCAACTGATGTTAAATTTTGCAAAAATGTTGCAAAAATCTTATTAAATTTACTAATGTCTTTGGATGAAAAAGAAATCTTATATTCATCTCCTACTATCGCCATAGAAAATACCTCCTTATAACGTACTTGTTGACTTGCAATTTTTTGAATTTTTTTACTATCTCTTGCTTTAATCATTGTCACATAACTTCGAGTTATATTCAATTTATCAGCAATCTCTTTATGTGGCATATTTCCCATTAGATAAAGAAATACAATTCTGTGTTTTCCTTCTAGATAATTTAAGACAATGTTAACTAGATTGATATACTTTTCTTTTCTTACTATTTCTTCAACAAAATTAGACTTAGAATCTACAATCGTATCTACTAAAATGAGTTCATTACCTTCGCTATCATCTCCTATAGGCTCATAAATAGAAACATCATTCGCATATTTGTTAGCCTTTTTATAATGCATAAAAATTTCATTATTTATACACCGTGAAGCATATGTTGCAAAAGTAGTATTTTTCGATATATCAAAAGTAATAGCAGCTTTTACTAATCCAATTGTACCAATAGAAACAATGTCTTCATAATCTGAAGAAATTGGAGTTACCCCCAATTTCTGTACTAGAAAATGAACTAATCTCTGATTGTCTAAAACAAGATGTTCCTTATCACTACTAAGTTTCATACTCATAGAGTAACTCCTTTCTGTGCTGATTGGGTTTAACGTCTGAAAAACTTTAAAATATCTTCATTAAAATAATACAAAACTATTTAGTTTATGCTAAATATATTATCACAAATTTACACTAATTGCAATTTCTTATTTTCTAGTATCAATTTTATGTATGTGTCAAGTAAAAGTATGCAATTTTTTTATTTTTCAAGAAAAAGTACATAACAAAAAATCACGTATTTATTAATATTAGTTAAATTAACGTGATTTAATATCTTTTAAAAGTCTTTGCATTTGGTCGCATAAATCCTTTCTATAAATAGAACATTTTAGTTTCATATACGAAAAAACAACCTACAAACTTTATAGTTCGTAAGTTATTATAATTTGGTGCCTTCACCTGGAATCGAACCAGGGACACAAGGATTTTCAGTCCTTTGCTCTACCGACTGAGCTATAAAGGCATAATATATTTAAATAAAAAAATGGCGACCTGGAACGGGCTCGAACCGTCGACCTCTAGCGTGACAGGCTAGCGTTCTAACCAACTGAACTACCGGGCCATAAAAAACATGGTGGTCGCTATAGGGCTCGAACCTATGACCCCCTGCTTGTAAGGCAGATGCTCTCCCAGCTGAGCTATGCGACCTTGTTCTCATCGACAAGAATTAGTATACTAAATTTTGGTATGTATGTCAATAGAATTTTAAAAAATTTTTTAAAAAAATTTTTTCTTACTGAAAATATATGAATACAATGCTTGTTTTATAATATATATGGTTATGGGGTGTTTTTCATTTGATTATAAAATCTATTAAAATAAATAAATCTTATATTATGTTTTTAACTCTTGTTTGTATTATTGTGATAAGTATCTTGGCTACTTCTATTTTAATACCTTATTCACTAGAAGCTAATTCCTCTTTTCTTTTTTGGAATAATATTTCTAGTGATACTAAAAAAACAGATAAAAAATATATTAAATGGGTAGACTTTACTCCTACTTATGAAGTTTTGGATAAAACTTCTAAATTAGATATTAATTCTCATGTTAAAGATGAAGAAGTTAAACTAAATTGGATTGAACTACTTTCTTATCTTGCTTGTAAATATGGTGGTAATTTTAAAAAATTTAATAATAATGATTTAACTAACCTAGTAGATAAACTAAAAAATGGCAATAGCATGGATAGTTTAACCAAGGGCTTAAAGAATTATAACTATTTTTATGAAAGTTATAGTGCTATACTTGATCAATTTATTGGAGAATATGAAATCGAATTGCCAAGTGATACAGATAGTAAAACAAAAACATTTGTAAAAAAATATGGTGTAAAAGCCTTTTTGCCTATTGCAAAAAATTATAGCTTTAGTCATTATGATGATTTCGGAAATTCTAGATCCTATGGTTATAAACGTGTTCATTTAGGTAATGACTTAATGGGCAGTATTGGTACTCCTATTATTGCTGTTGAATCAGGTATTGTTGAGGCTTTAGGTTGGAATCAATATGGTGGTTGGAGAATAGGTATTAGAAGTTTGGATGGTAAACGATATTACTACTATGCTCATTTGCGAAAAGATCACCCTTACTCAAAAGATTTGCAAGAGGGGCAAATAGTAAAAGCTGGTGATGTTATTGGTTATCTTGGAATGACAGGTTATAGTACTAAAGAAAATGTTAATAATATAAATATTCCACATCTTCATTTTGGTATTCAACTTATATTTGATGAATCTCAAAAAGATCGGTACTAATCAAATTTGGATTGATGTTTATCAAATTATAGAGTTTTTGAGAAAAAATAAATCTGAAGTATATAGAGATGTTGAGTTAAAAGAATCTTTTAGAAAATACGACATAATTGATCCTATAATAGATGATTAAATTGTTTGGGCGATTTATTAATCGCCCAAACATATTCCTATACTTCTAGCTGTTTTTGTTAAATCATGCTCCATTGTTACTCTTCTTATATTGCTTTGCTTTGTATTTCCAGAAACAGCACCTATAACTTTATTCTCTCCTACAACATCTTCTAAAGATACAGAATCTAATCTACCATCTTTTAATACTGCTAAAACACCAAATTTTCCTTCCATTGCAAGTTGCATAGCTTTAGAACCATATTTGGTTGATAATACTCTGTCAAATGCTGTTGGAGTTCCTCCTCTTTGCATATATCCTAAAGTTGTATTTCTTGATTCTAGCCCTGTAAGAGCTTCTAATTCTTTTGCAACTCTTTCTCCTGCTCCTCCTAGTTTTGTATTATCCACACCACTTCCATTATCTCGTACACCTTGAATTGCTAATTCTCCTCCAATTGGTTTTGCTCCTTCTGCAACAACTACTACACTAAATCTTTTACCCTTTTCTAGTCTTGATTTTATTTTTTCAACAGCTTTATTTATGTCATATGGAATTTCTGGAATTAATGCTACATCAGCACCACCAGCTATTGCAGATTCTAATGCTATCCACCCTGCATATCTTCCCATTACTTCTAATACCATTATTCTATGATGTGTTTCACCTGTTGTATGAAGCCTATCTATTGCTTCTGCTGCTACTGATACTGCTGTATTGTATCCAAAAGTTATATCTGTACATGCAACATCATTGTCAATTGTTTTTGGTACACCTATTACATTTATTCCTTTTAAGGATAAATCTCTTGCAGATTTTTGTGTTCCATCTCCTCCTAAAGTAAATACACAGTCAAATCCATCTTCTTTCACATTTTGCACACATTTATCTGATAAATCCTTATAAACTACTTGTCCATTTTCTTCTACTTTATAATTAAATACATTTGAATTTGTAGATGATCCAATTATTGATCCTCCTTTATGCAATATTCCTGATGCTGTATTAAAAGTATCTAATTTAATATAGTCATTATTCAATAATCCTTTATAACCTTCAATAAATCCATAACATTCTATATTATTTTGTTCTGCTGTTTTAACTATTGCTCTTATTACAGCATTAAATCCTGAAACATCGCCACCATTTGCTAATATCGCTACTTTTTTTACCATTTTAATTCCTCCTTGTTTATTACTTTAATATTATATCAATAATATAAATATTTACAATAATTTTTATAAAAAAATTATATATTATCAATCCCACCATCTAAATTATATAAATTAGTATAACCTAGTTTTTGTAAAATATTTATTGCTTTTTTACTTCTTGCTCCTGTTTGGCAATATACTATTATAATTTGATTTTTGTTTTTTATTTGTTTTTCTACATTACATTCTAAATCATATAAGCAAATACACATAGCTCCATCTAAATGATATTCTTTATATTCTTGTATACTTCTTACATCTAATAAAATTGCATCTGCATTTTGTTTAATAATTTCTTTTGCTTCTATATATGTTACAAAATTACCTCCTCTAAAGAAACTATTTCTAATAATTTTTTGTATTTTTCCTCTTATTTGTTCTACTTTCAACTTATACCTCCATAATAATAAAAAATAGATTTTTAATATATTATATTAAAAATCTATTTTTTTGTTATTATTTTTATTATTTACTTGCAGGCATTGTAGAATAAATTGTTCCCGCAAGTTTAGATATTGGCATAGATTGTAACCATATAGTACCTGGTCCTTTTAAAGTAGTTAAGAATAAACCTTCTCCACCAAATACAATGTTTTTTAATCCTTTTACCATTTGAATATCTAAATCAACCCCTGATGTCATTGCAGCAACATATCCATTATCTACTTGTAAAACTTCACCTGCTGCTAATTCTTTTTTAATAACACTTCCGTCTATTTCTAAGTAGGCTTTTCCTGGTCCTGTTATTTTTTGCATAATGAAACCTTCTCCACCAAAAAATCCTGCTCCTAATTTTTTTCTAAAATGCATTGCCATTTGTACAGATTTTTCTGCACATAAAAATGCTCTTTTTTGGGCAATTATTGTTTCCCCATTTGATAAATCAAATTCTAATATTTCTCCTGGAAATGAAGAGGCAAATGAAATTTCAGTATTTTCTTTTTCAGCTGTATATGTATTCATGAAAATAGATTCACCAGATAAAGCTCTTCCTAATCCTTTCATGATTCCACCATTTGTATTTGTTTCCATTTTTATTCCTTCTGTCATCCAAGACATTCCACCAGTTTCTGTAAATACTGCATCACCTTTATCTAATTTACATGTTAGTACTGGTAAATTTCCTCCAGCAATTTCTGCTTTCATAAAAAAAATCCCCCTTTCGATTTATGAACATATTTTATCACAATATGTCGAATATATCAACTGTTAATACTATTTTTTGTAAAATTCCATGTATCAATACACATCTCATCTATTCCCTTTTTAGCAATCCAATTTAATTCTTTTTTTGCTTTTGTTGGATCTGCATAACATGTTGCTATATCTCCTTGTCTTCTTGGAGATATTTTATATGGCACTTTTTTTTGTGTGACTTTCTCAAATGATTTTACCATGTCTAATACACTATATCCAACTCCTGTACCTAAATTATATATATATATACCATTTTGCTCTTTATCTAGTTTCTCTATTGCTTTTAAATGCCCTTTTGCTAAATCTACTACATGTATATAATCACGTACTCCTGTACCATCTGGAGTATTGTAATCATCTCCAAATACAGATAATTCTTTTAACTCACCTGCTGCAACTCTTGCAACATATGGCATTAAATTATTTGGTATTCCTTGTGGTTCTTCTCCTATTAATGCACTTTCATGTGCTCCAACTGGATTAAAATATCTTAATATTGCTATATCCCACCCATTATCTGATATATATAAGTCTTGTAATATTTTTTCTATAAACAATTTTGTGGTTCCATATGGATTTGTGGTTCCTCCTGTTTTAGATTCTTCAGTTATTGGTATAATTTCTGGTTCTCCATATACTGTAGCAGATGAACTAAATACAAATTTCTTAACATTGTATTTTCTCATTGTATCTAATAAAACAAGGGTACCAGAAACATTATTTGTATAATATTCTATTGGTTTTTGTACTGATTCTCCTACTGCTTTATATCCTGCAAAGTTTATAACAGAATCTATATTGTTTTCTTCAAAAACTTTTTCTAATGCTAATCTATCCATATAATCTATTTCATAAAATTTAAAATCTTTTTTAGTTATTTTTCTTATTGCTTCTAAAGCTTGTGGCTTGCTGTTATAAAAATTATCAACTATTACTACTTCTTTTCCCTCATTTAATAATTCTACTACTGTATGACTACCAATATAACCTGCACCACCTGTTACTAAAATTGCCATATTTTTATTCCTCCTTTTTTGTTTATATACTAAGTTTTTATTATATTGTTCCTTTTCTTTTTTTATTATATGTACTTCTGTAATTATCTGAATCGTATTTTGTATTTGATTGATATTCTAAATTTAATTTTTCTAACACCTTTGTGGCTCTTTGTTTTGATATATTAAACTCTTGTATGTTTCTTTTTTCTTTTAAATCTGAATATTCATCATATAAATAATTATTTACTTTTCTTTTTAAATTTTCATCTTTAGTATTATTTAATAGTTCTACTAATTCTGGTATTGCATCTGTAGATGTGTTATATTTTAAATATGTAAAATCTATTTCTTTTTGTTTTTCATCTGTTTGTTCTAAATATCTTTTTACATTATTTTTTGCTATAATGTAGTCAACATTTGTAAAATTAACAACAACATACATTAAAATTCCTATTATTAAATACCATTTATAAATTTGTATTTTCTGTTTTAGAATATAAATTATTGTTGGTATTATCATAATAATTTCTGTTATAAGTATAAAGTATACCATTATTCTTAAAAAAGTATAACCATATTCTCTTTGATATAAATTCATTCTTAAGAATGCTGAAAGTGCTATTATTAATGTAAATACTGCCATTAATATGTTCATTAATTTTGTGTATCTGCTTACATTTTGTGTCATTTCTTTTTTATTTAAATTTGTTGTTATAATTATAACAAAATTGATTATTGATACTATCATTAATTGAAAGAATCCTTGTCTTGCGTAATTTGCAAAATTAAAATTGTATGCTATTTTAGTTTCATCAAATATATATGTGTATACATATAAAATTTGTACTACACTAAATATTAAATATATAATATTTATAACAGTAAGAACTGTATTAACTATTATTCCTTCTATATTAATTCTTTCTTTAATATCTTTTGATAATTCAATATTATATGCACTATTTTTATTTATTAAATTGTATACTACACATATTATATATGTAAATACTACTGCAATTACAATTATTCTAAATATTATCGAAACTATTATTTCGCTAGAGAATATATACATTATTTTATCAAATATATCTCCAAATATCTTTGCAAAAATTCCATCTGCAGAAACAAGTAAACCTAATATTATCAATAATATCGGCAAAGAGCATAAAATTCCTATTCCTATTTGCTTTATCATTTTACTTTTGCTTTGTTCTGGTTCTTCTTTTTCTTTTCTAGATTTTATATTAGTTTTAACTTCTTTTAATGCATTTGGCAAAAATTCTAAAGAACCTATTATTATATTAAATGTTCTTCCTAATAAAAGTTTAATTTTTAAACTGTCAGTTGTTGCCCATATTACCATTATTGCTAATAATACTGGTATCATAATTATATTTAATGCATTAAAAAATTCATTATTAAATATAAAGTATGTACTACTTAACAATATTATTGGTATGCCTAAATATAATGCTTTACTATTTTTTATTTTTTCATTATCTTTTAAAATCTGTATTATAAAAAGTACTACTGGTATACTAAATAAAACTA
Source organism: uncultured Clostridium sp. (assembly GCA_948468275.1). GTDB lineage: Bacteria > Bacillota > Clostridia > TANB77 > CAG-508 > RGIG8482. The sequence goes on from CAOKHI010000029.1 coordinate 25,819, forward strand.
CAGATATTCCAAAATCTTGGCCATAAAATAGTATAGAATGTAATATGCTAAGAAACAAACTCCAATATATAGCTTTTTTCATAATCATCCCTCCTAAACTTTTACCTATTATATAACTATATCTTTTGTTTGTCAAAATTTCATGTAAGGAATTTTTTCGTTTGTCCCATTTTTTTGTTTTTATTTAGATTTTACACTTA
>CAOKHI010000030.1 GCA_948468275.1 uncultured Clostridium sp.
AGTGTAAAATCTAAATAAAAACAAGAAAATGGGACAAACGAAAAAATTCTTCAAAATTACATTTGACAAAAATAAGAAATCTGTGTATAATAAAAATAAGAAATGAGAAACACAAAGTGTGTTGCCCGAATAAAGATTAAATAACCGTTTACTCGACCAAAAGCAGAACGGTTATTTTTTTATTGCTTATGTAGTAAATAACAGATGATGACTAACAAAGCAACATTTATGATAGTTACTCCTACTAATCCGTAAAAAAGTAGATATGTAATAGTTATTAATGCTGACTCTACCATAGCACCACCCCCATATATCAGTCTTACAACTAAAAGTCGTAGAGGTTTATGTAAATACAAGATGTCAAAGGTGGCAACACACTCTGCTTATTCTCATTTCATAAACTACTATACACTATATTTCTTCATAATACAAGCGAATAGAACAAATTTTTATAAAATTTCATACATTTAAAATTCTCACTATTCATTAATATTTAGCCATATCTATTTATTAAGATAAACACACCATACAACCATTTTTAAATCATAATCAACAAATTATACTCAAAATATTTATTTCCATATATAACTAAAATATTTATAAATGAACTAACAACTATTTGTCAGTCCAAGCACATTCCAAGATAGCAAAATTATCTTGACCTATTAAATTTATAGATATTATTTAGTGTTTAGGAATTATGGACACGATACCAAGGTAAAAATAGGAAAGGGTAACATACCATATTAAGATTGTGAAACATTTGTTCTTATATTGCTGCTACCTTCCTATAATATCTTGTCATCTTGTCCGTAGTAGAGAATTGATATATGCAGAGCCATATTTTGAAGGTCAAGGTTATTTTTGTATCTTGGAATATCGTTGTCTATATTTAATTAATGCATTGAATACAATACTATTATGTGGTTCATTTATTGTTATTCTTTAAGGTTAAACGGAGTTTTACACTACAAACAACAAATTACATATCATACATATAAATTCAACTAAAAACAAAAAGAAGAATAAATGAACAATACCTCTATCCTTCTTTCATTTTTTATTATTTTTCTTCTTTACTGTTTATATCAACACTTAAATTCATATTTAAGTTAAAATTTGCTTTAATTCTAAAGTTTTTTATAAAGCTTTTTAAACTTCCAAAACATTTTTTGAAAAATTGAATTATTTTTTCCCTTCAGATTTCCTCCTTATATTAGTTTTATTTTATATTTGTATATAATTTTTTCAACTAGAATTATAATACCTTTAAATCACTTCTCTTTCTTTATAATTAATAGTATATAATATTAATTATTTTATGTCTGTTGCAAATGCAACATTTACCTATAAAATTTGATTTTTAAATTATGGAAGATAAGCACTTCATTTTTAACCCAATTTTAACCCATTTTATTTTTCATTTTAACCCAATTTTAACCCAGATAATTTAATTTTATATAAAACACAATAAAACGAAAAATAAAAAATCCCCATTTTTAGGGAAAAAATAAGACCTATTAAAACGCATTAACACGCAATAATAGGTACATTTTGGAGGCGAGTGTGGGAGTCGGACCCACCATCAGAGTTTTGCAGACTCGTGCCTTACCGCTTGGCTAACTCGCCAAATACTACTACCATAGCGTTTTTTGGAGCAGGTAACGAGAATCGAACTCGTAACTAAACCTTGGCAAGGGGTATATACTACTCACAGTTAAGTTTGCTATGTATCAAATAGTATTACTTAATACACTACATTTAAGTATATTCTATATGATATAACATTATAACTTATAAATTTGCTATACTTCATGAACCTTAAACTTTTTTAGCAAATTTTTAGCAAATTAAAATTTTTGATTATAATAAGTTGTTTTCCACCCTACTAATATTATACTATTTATTTGAATTAATCAAGTAAAATGAATAAATTTTTAAGGAGAAGATGAAAATGTTAGAAAGAAATATTATATATAAAAAATTTAAAGATTACCCTGAAACTATTACAGTTAAACAAATGAGAGAAATGTTAGGTGGTATAACTAAGTACGTAGCTTTTAAATTAATAAATGAAGAAAAAGTACAATGTAAGAAAATTGCAAGGGTATGTAGAATATCTAAAAATAGTGTTATTGAATATATGATAAAAAACAATATCTAATGTAAATAATTCATTAAAATACTTAAACTTGAAATATAGTTTAAGTATTTTTTATTTACTTTAATATATGTAGGAACTTAAAAAATAAAATATTTTGTCAAAAATTGTAGAAACATTTGTTTGATTATAGTATTATATATTTAGCGGAAGTGCTGAAATATCAATGAAAGGAGATGTTAATATGGAGAAAAAGGAAATCATACAAAAACTAAAGGCATTAAGTGAAAGGGGAATTGCAGGAGAAAAAGAAAATGCTACAAAGTTACTTGAAAAGCTGATGAAGAAGTACGGAATTACAGAAGAAGAAATAAAAAGTCAAACAACAAAAGTTGTAAATGTAGAATTACGAACTGATGCAGAAAAAAGAATATGCAGTCAAATTTTATATGCTTATTTCGACCATGCCCCATTGTATAGACGTTTTGGAACTAAAATATCATTTTGGACAAAACTTACTAAAGCAGAAGAAATCGAGTTTAAATATATGCTTTCACTATATCTAAATAGTTTTTATGAAGAAGAAAATTTATTTATACAAGCATTTATTTACAAAAATGATATATTCCCAAAAGAAAATAAAAGTAATACTCCTAGAGCCAAACCAACGGCAAAAGAAATTGAGCAAAGTATAAAAATTCATGCAATTATGGGCGGAATTGAAAAAGCACAAATTAGAAAAGCATTAAAAGCATAGTTAAGAAAGGGTGGTAAATATGCCAAATATTACAAACGAATTAATTAATGATATAAACAGTAAATGTAAAAATGGGTGGAAATTAGATGTCGACTATTATTTATTTCATAATGAAAAAACGCTTATAAAACGAATAAAACTAGATGATGAACATTACTTAGAGTTTGCACTTAGATATAATTATAAAAATCAAATATCATTACATATTAGTAAATTTTATCAAGAAAAAGGAAAACCGTATGCAAGCACTAGCGGAATGGGTAAAAATAAAGTATTAGATGAAATGCCATATAAAAGAAAAACCGTAAATAATTTAATTGGATCTACAAAAAGTTTAAATGATGAAAAATTATTAGAGATAAACGAAAACGCACAAGTTTTAAATAGTTATGAACTAATTATGCAAAGTGAAAATTTTTAGAAAGGAGCAATTACATTGAGCAAGATTAGAATATTAGTAGTCGAACCATACAAAGCACCATATCAAATAAGAGTAGAGCATACATTGAAGAATTTACAAAAGGTTGTTGGTGGTTTAATTGAGTTTGTCGAGTTAGAACATAATATAGATTTAATCTGTAATGAAGAAGGAAAACTATTGAATTTACCACTTAATAGACAAATAGGAAATGATATTATTGCAGGTACATTTTTTATAGCAGGTCAACATTATGGAGAAACAATTTCATTAAGTAGGAAACAAATTAAGAAGTACAAGAAAATCTTTAGTTTAGATAAATGTAAACCTATAACTGCATATAGCTTAATGGTTGAACTTATGAAAGGTTTATAAACATTAAAAACAAGAGCCTAAATAAATATTTAACCTATATAGTATATACTTTTTCTCTGAAAAACCTTACATGACGTTTCTCACGTTAATTAAATAGTTCCTAGAACTTAAAACTAGGAACTTTTATAAAAGATTATAATTAACTGCTTTATTCAAAAGAAAAAGCCCAGTAACTTTTTTCATTACTGAACTTTGTTTTTATTATTTTATTTCATAAGTACCAGACTTATCAAATATCATTTCTCCATCAAATAATGTTGTTTCTACTATCATTGTTGAAGTATTATCCATTGTTATTGTTACTTTTCTTTTTTCAGTTCTATCCTTATATGGACCTAAATCTAATGACTCATATCCCATAAAATATCCTGTTCCTTCAAGTAATGTTCTTGTCTCTTTAACATTACTTGGTATGCTTTCTCCTCCACTAAAATATTCATAAGTTTCAACACCTTGCATAGTATCTTCAACATATACATGTATAAAAATTGTAGGATATTTTTCTTTTATTTCTCGTGCTACTTCATTTTTAGCAATTAACTGTTCAAAATTTATATTTAAAGTTACCTTAAAATCATTTTTGAAAGTATCATCTTTTGCTTGGTTATTAGTATTAGAATTATTTGTTTGAGTTTTATTATTATTGTTATTATTAGTGATATTTTGATTTTTATTAGAATTATTTGATTCGCTATTATCAATATTTCCATTACCTCTTACTGCTAACCATTCTTTTTCAGTTATAAAAGTTAATAATGTCTCACTATTAAAATTATCTGTACTATTATAAAATGCTATCATTTGTTGCATTTGGTCATCAGTAGGCTCAAATTCTATGTTATAAGAGTCATACAAAACTGAAAGCATACCATTTATTTCACTAACTACATCAACATTACCTTTTTGTTTACTTAAATATGCTTTGTATTGTTCTTCATTAAATGGAAAAATATTAATAATAATAGTTTCCATATCACTATTAATATCAAAAGCAAAAGTTACGTTTCCATTACTAATATAATTATTTTCAGATAGGCTCATATCATAATATATGTTTTTTGCTTTTTCATAATTAATTGAATTGTCAACAGCCATAAATGCATAAAAAATATTATCTTCTGCTAATTTTGAAATATCTTTAGAATGTTCATCTATTGTATTTATTGCACTAATTTGAATTGAATTTATATAGTTACTTTCCTTACTTTCTGGTTGTACTGATATTGTAAAATATTTTATTAGTTCGTTTTGTTCATTATAAGTAACTTGATTAAGTTCATAATTTTGAGTTCCTACTGTTTTTACAAATTTAGTATCAATTTGTTCATTATCTAACAAGTTTTGATATTCACTAAAATTATTTTGTAAAGTATATAAATATATTTTTTCAAATTGTTGGACATCAAAAGTAAATCTCATTCCTAAATTATTATTTGACTCTTCTGTAAGTGTAGTTGGTTGTATAATTGTATTTTCATCAGTTGTTGATAAATTTTTTGGTTTAGTATTATTAAAAAATAATACTGTAGCAATTAATATTCCTATAAAGCAAATAATAACAACAATTGTAATAACTTTTTTATTAATTTTTGAATTATTTTTATTCATCTTTAATTCCTTCTTTCATTTTTAAAGGTTACTTTATGCTTTATTTTTTATTCTTCTGTTGGTCTAACATTCCACTCATTATTATCTAAAAATGTTTTTATTACTGGATATACTTCACCATTTTTATATGTAGTTACATAATAGTCATATACTGAACTTCCCAAAGTTGTTAATTCATATCTATAATTATATGGCTTATATGTAAATTTTCCATCATATTCAACATATTGCAAAACAACAAAATAATTTAATTTAGAATATGCTCCAAAACCATTTTGGGCTTCTAAAGAAACATATACTAGACATCTTCCGTAATTATCTTCATCTATTTTTTCACATGTTCCCCACCTTGCTGTAGATGATGACCTCAAACTTTCATCTATAAGTGTTTTTGCACATGCTATTATTGTATCTTTCGTTGCAGGTGATGAACGATAACCTTTTTCTTTAGCTTCCGCTGCTTTTCTTTCTCTTTCTTCCTTTTCTTGTTTTTCCTTATCTAGTTGTTCTTTTGTTTTAGCTTTTACTCTGATAGAATCTCCTTTTTTGAGTATTGTACCCTCTTCGTCTTTTTGTTCAATTATTATTGCATCGGGATTGCCACTATATAATGTTGTTAAATGTGTATCTTCAGCTCTAATACTTAAATTGCTTGTAGAAAGTTCCTGTTCAGCTTCTGAAATAGTTTTGCCTATAACATTAGGAACTTGAACTTCTTTACTTTTTTCTATTTTATAATCTATCTCTTGTTTTATAATGAAAGGACCTATTATAAGTGTTGGAAGTAATATACAAAATGCTATTGTACCAAAAAACATTTTTAACCATAATTTTCTTATTGCTTTTTTTAGTTCAGTTTCAGTAATTTTTCCAGCTTCTTTTAATTCTTTCAAATTATTAACTTTTCCGTTATAATCTAACATTGAAATTATTTTTGATTTTTTGTGAGTTGCTTTGTTTAGCTTTCTATCCTTATTTTCTTCATTTTCCATTTTAAAAAACCCCCTCTATCATAATTTAATTATATGACATTATTCGACAAAAAACAACATATACAAATTTATTTATCTTGTTTCTTCTTAATGTAATAGTATATTCCATAAACTGCAAATCCTATAACCACTATTCCAACGAATATTAGGAAAACCTTTTGTTCTTCTGGTGTCATTTCCGCCCATGTTTTACCGTTTCCGTGTAATGATAAAAACATTTTTAAAACCCCTTTCTAAAAGAATTATTATAACTACTATTATAATATCAAAAATATGCTTAAAAGTAAAGTACTACTATCTATTTTATTTATTTTATTAAATATAATTTTGTGTATAATTATTCCAATAATTTATATAATATTAAATAATTCGCAATTTTAGGAGGTGCAAATGGAAGATAAAAATATTTTAGAAATTATTGGTAATAATATAAAAATTGCAAGAACTAAAAAAGGAATTACACAACAAGAACTTGCCGAACAATTACACAAATCAGACAAATTCATTTCTATGTTAGAAAGGGCTTGTAGTGGTTTAAGTCTTGAAACAATTATAGATATTTGTAAAATTTTAGATATACAACCCAATACTTTATTTAATGGAATAATAGACTATAACAATGATAAAGATAAATACATTATAAATAGCTTATCTTCACTATCTATTGAAGATAAAGAATTTTTAATCAATGTTATAGAATATGTATTAAAGAAGAATAGCAAATAAAAAGAATATTTTGTTATTCTTCTATTTTTATACAAGCTATTAAAATTTTATTATTCAATTCTTTGTGTAAATGCCTCACTCATAATTTGTACTGCAAGAGAAAAACCATACCTAAAATACTCATCATCTTCCATACAATTCATCTCTAAAAAGTCATCAAAAATAGTGTCTAGCTTTTTGGTAATTTTCTTTTTATTTTTTGGATGTTGCTTTTTTATAATTTCTGCTTTTAGTTCATCTACTCTATCTTGTAAAGCATGATATTTTCTAGGCATTCGTATATCAGTAGAAAAACATTCGCATAATTCTTCTATCTTTTTTGATTGGTTCATATTAATTTTTCCTTTCATTATTATTTAAGTTTAAAGACTCTACTAGAAGTTTTGTAGCAATGCTAAAACCAAGTTTAAATATATCTTTGTTACACTCTCCAAACATATCATTTTTTAATTGCTCCAGTTTTTCAAACTTTGATTTTAATTTGCTATCTTCAATGCTATCAAATAATACATTATATTTATGTAATAATTTCTTATAAGCAGATCCTGTTTCTATATCTGCAAAAATACCAGTTTTGTAAATTTCTTCTATAATTTGTTCATCTGAAAACTCCATTTTACACCTCCTTAAATTATAATTATAGGGTTTTGCCAATTATCAATGTTTTCATTTTAGGGGCAAATGTATTAATAATTGGCATGGCAGATAAAAAACAAAATATAGTATTTTCGATTTTATGTAACCCCTATACTAATAACTTCTACAAATGATATTAATTTCCTACTAAATTTACATAAAAATAATAAAAATTTTACTTAAAAGCATTGATATATCTACATTTGCTTTCATTTTTGCAAATGAGCGTTTTAATATTTTCAACCTATACCGTATATAAAAAATATATTAATTTGTCTAATTTTGCCTTTAATTTTCCAATTAAAACTATAATTATATTTATCAAGTATAAATAGTTTTAAAATGCCTTTATAATCTAAATGAAAAATTAACATTAGGTAAAATATTAGTATAGGAAATAAAAAAGGAGTGGTTTTAATGACTGATTATGGCTAAAAAAGAAAAATGAGATTTTTCGAGCAGTTAGAAACAGTCATTAAGTACACACATTTTCAAGAAAGGGGAATTTATATGTTAAAAATAACTAATGAAGATACAGAAGAAGAAATGATTAAAAAGGAAGATACTGACCTAGAGGGAGAATTTTATTATATGTCTACACGTTACAAAAGTTTAATTCCTTTGATAAATGAAGTTAAGGCACAACGTGGAGAATTGCAACAGTTGAAATCTGCAATAAATAATGTAGATGATAAAGTAGAAAAAGTGATAAAATTTATTAAGGAACATACAAGCGAAGATGACAAAAAGAAAAAATAATTAAAAAGGCAATTCACTATAAAAAGCGAATTGTCTATTTTTTCACACATTTTTCAATAATAGTTATAAAAATATAAATTTGTTTTTTCTTACAGTAACAACGGATATAAACATACAGAAAAATATTTTTGAAAAAAATTAATAAAAAGTGTTGACAGATGATGAAAAATATGCTAAGATAAAAAATACAATAGATTTGAGTAAAAAATATAGGGCTAGGAGATAGCGAACGGTATTGAAGAAAAAATCTATAATAAAATTGAATATATAAATAATGTTTATTATAAAGATTGGAAGTGCCTATTTAACAGTAGGAATCTCCAAACGGTGAAACTACACCTGCCTAGACATACCTGTACGATTAGTAGGGGTTAGGAAAAATATGTAAACAATAAGAAAAACTGAGATTAGGTCATTAGGTCAACTGGTAAGTAACCAAAGTTCTAAAGTCATAAGGAGAAGTCTGAGTAATAGAACACGATTTATAAGCAAATCCTAAATGCTAGAAAAGCATTAGGTCTTATAGTTGTGTTTCTATCTCAGGCTTCTTTTTTCGTGTTTGTAAAAACATCTAAAAAGTAGCCAAAAAGATAAAAAATTTTTTACAACTATACAGAAAGAAGAAAGGAGAATTTTCGAGATGAGAAATTTAAAAGAAAATTCAAATATTATTAAAACATTTATGACAAGGGGTGCTGAACATTTTTATTTACCTTATTACTTAGATGGAGATGAGTTCATAAAACAAATTCATGTTCCTAATAAGGAAGTAAGAGAAGTTGTTAATCTTGCAGACGAATGCTTAGAAGATGAAATATTAGACTTAGAATTAGGAGAAGAACTAGAAACAGATACAGTAAAACATTTCTGTCAAAGGTTTGTACTTAATGGACTATTAGATTTTAGGAAAGATGAACCTACTGGAAATGATTTAAGCTTATATCAGTACATAGCAGATATTATAGTAGGACAACCTAATATAATGCTTAAAATGGTTGCAGATATTGCTGAAAATGGTGAAATTGATGAAGAAACTATTGAAGAAGCAGAGTTTAATGTTTATCATGCAATACTTGAAATGATTATGAATATTAACAGACAAGCAGAGTTTGCAGATGAAACCGAAGTATGCTAACCGTTGTTTAGTTTACTTGATTATTAAGTATTATGTAAGTATATAGTTACATTATTACCACTTAATACATAAATACATTGTTCACTGATTTTACATTATTACTTATCATTACCAGTTATTACATTACCTTATATGTATGATTATTCATTACATTATACACTTACATTATATACTTACATTACTTATTATCAAGTTATATATGCAGATGTTTCACTTATAAAAATAGGATCTATTCCAGTTATTAGATTATGCAGTTAGGAGATGAAAAAATATGTCAAATCATTACTTCACTTTAGATAGTAATAAAACTGATATGAGAAAGTACAGTAAATATGTTAAAGTACGTGTTTATCGTTCTCATATACAAGGTATCGGAGTTGGTTATCAAAGACATTGGAAAACAATTCCAGAACTTAATGATGAAATTGATAACTTGAAGAAATTACCTTTATCACAAGAAGAATATAATGAGAGATTACAACAGTTGCAAGAACAATTAGAACAAAGAAAACAAATACATAAACCTAAAACAAAGAAAAGCAATGTTAGAACTGATAACAAGCAGAATATCAAGAAGAGTCAAAACAATTTAATAAATTATATGTATAGCAATTTTGACTGTCCGTTCTGCCTTATGGCAACTCTAACTTATGCAGTTAAAGTTTATGATATGGGAATTACAATGGACGATTTTCAAAAATTTAGAGTTAAATTCAAGAAAATGTTTCCAAATGCCGTATGGGTTGCATATTTCGATTATCACAAAGATAAATCTACACATATACATTTTGTATTTAAAAATGCAAAACGGTGCTACACATGATGTATTGACTAAAATGTGGGGTTTAGGTTGTGCTTATGTTACAGAGTTCGACCAGTCGAGAATTCCCTACTTCTGTAAAGTTGATGAGTGTTTAGAGTGGTATCCTAGCAATACAAAGTTATTCACTCATTCGCAGAATTGCAAGAAATCAAAGGAATTTAAGTTGTCGGTTGAACAGTTTGAAGATATGACAAAAGGAATGGAATGTACTTATAACGGTGCAAAAACTCTATATGTAGACAAAGAAGATGAAGTTGTACCAGTACAATTAAACCATTTCATTTATAAAAAATTTAATAGAAATAGAAAGGAAGATTAAAATTATGAACAGAGAAGAAAGAAGAAGATTAAATAAAGTTAATAAAAAAGAACAAAACGAATTTCTTATAAAAAATGTAAGAAGTATTTATGATGTATTAAATGATACAGAAGAATTAATAGAAAAGGTAAGCAAAAATATAGTTAAAGTTGATGTGCCAAAGAATATTAGCAAGATATGTGAAAAAACTGTAACAGTTTTAGAAAATTTTAAAGATTTATTTGATGGTCTTAGAGTAATATTTTTACATGATGAAAAGTGTAAAAATGGTTTTGTTAAAAAATGTGTTACTAACGCTTTAGAAGTGCCTATGTATAAGGCAAATTTAGATGAATTTGTTACAAATGTTAGAAAAAACAAAAAGAAAGATATGGACGCAACAATGGAATATTTAATATGCCATGATTTATCAGTAAATAAAATAGAAGTTAAAAGAACATTAGATATGTTAGAGAAATCACTACCAGCCGTGATAGCTAATTTAAAGGTAAACAATGTTGAAAACATAGAATATATATCAGTCCATTTATTAACATTAGAAAGAAGATTATATCAATTATATTGTTTATATGGTCATTATCTTAAAGATATTGGAAACATTACGGAATATCGACTTATATATCAAGTATTTGATAACTTTGATATTACACTTATGACTTTAATGGACATTGCAAGTAATGAAGTTTAAAGAAATATTACTTATTCATTTTGGGGAGATATTTAACTATTTCCCTAACTTGAAAAATATATTTAATGAATTATTAAAGATTTTATGTGAAAGGAATTGATGAGATTATGAAAAAACAATATTGTAGTATTTGTGGTCAAGCTATGCTTGAAGAATTTGGCAATAATGCTCAACCTGTAAATGACGGTATTTGTTGTAATAATTGCAATTATACAGTTGTTATTCCAGCTAGAATTAGATTAGCTAATAGATTAAAAAATAATGTTAAAGATTAGAAAGGAATTGATGAGATTATGAAAAATAAAAATAATGTTAAAAAGGTTTCAAATATACCTTATTCAAATAAATATTTGGTAGATGAATTAAAGTCATGCTTAAAACCATTATTTGAACAAAAAGATGTAGTAAAGAAATGGAGTCCTACAATTCCAGATTTTATAAAAGAAACAAAGAAAAAGTTTAGTTGTAGTATAGAAGAAGCAGAAGAAAGTTTGTTTTTGCAAGTAAACAGAAAAACCTATGAAAATTTATTTAAAACAATTACTGATAGTGTATCTATATTAATTGGCAAATCAATTTTACAACAAGATACAAGCAATAGAGAAGTTAAAAAGTTAATATTTACAATTAATGATTGTCTTACTGAACTATATAATATAAATCAAAGATTAGAAAGCTGGTTATATTATGATACTGACTATGCTAATTCAGAAGATTATGCAGATTTATGCGACATAGTAGTTAATGTGAAAGAAAAATTTAATACTATTTATGAGAATTACAACAAAATGAAATTTAATATTACAGATTTAAAGGGAGATAATTATTGGGTTTTTGGAGATATAAAAGAAATATACTCAACTTATCAAAAATTACTAAAATTAGTTTCAAAAATTTTTGAATTAGATTTAGATGATAGGTTATACCCATATAGTGATATATTAGAAGATTTTTCAAGAAATTTAGCAAATGAATTAATATATGTAGTAGGAGAATTATATTTATTGTCAGAACCATTAAAGAGTATTTTTTCTAAGTCAAAAGATAAAATTGAAAAATATTTTACTAAATTAGAAGAAATGCAATTACAAAATCACAAAAGATTAGAATATTTATTTTATAAGTTAAATGAAAATTCAAATTATGGTACTAAAAGAGACAATGAGTTGTTATATGCTTATCAAGAATTAAAAGCTGCTACAAATACTATGCTTAGTTCACATTGGAGATGTTAAAAAACAAAACTTGATAATGGGGTTTTATTCCCCATTGTCAATAATAAAATTAGAATTTAAAGGAGATTTAAGTTATGGGAAAAAGAAATAAAGACAAAAAAGAAGTTATAGAAATAGCACTAAAGGAACAAAATCGTCTTAGATTACAAATAAAATTGGCAGAATTACAAAAAGAAAATAGCAAACAAAAAGAAAATGAGAAAAAAGTTGAAGACACTAAAGAATATTTTAGAAATCTTGGCTATGATATAGAATAAATTGTAAAGGAAGTGTTACACATGAATTATAATGAATTATTTGCAGATTACCCTGACATTGTTTCATTTGAAGATATGAGAACAATGTTAGGTGGAAGAAATAAAAAATTGGGCAGAACTACTGCATATAAGCTATTACAGACAAAAACTATTCCAGCAATTAAAATTACAAGAGAATATCGCATACAAAAAGCAGATATAATTAAATTTTTGCTAAAAAATTAAGCAATTTTGCCAACTTTACTATTAAAATTATATTCATTATAGTATTATATATTATAGTAGGGTTGGTAAACAAATTTAAACTTGTTATAAAATTGAAAGGAGTAAAACAATGATAACAGGAAGTTTACAAACAAAACGTGATGTTGCTTATGTTGTAGTAAGCTATAAAGATGATAATAAAAAATGGAAACAAAAATGGCTTAGAACAGAAATATCTGCAAAAGACGCTAATAAACTTGGCAAAAAGAAAAAATTAGAAATTGAACAAGAATATGTAGAAAAATTTAAAAGTGAACAAGAAGAAAATTCAAAAAAGAAAATAGAAATGCAGAAAACTGATAATCAAATACTAGAGAATTATAGAAATATGCCTTTTTTAGATTTTATTGAAGAGTCTTTAAAAGAGTTTAAAAGTCAAGTGGAAGAGTCAACATACGATAACTGGTGCAGTATATACCATGGTAGAATAACTAACTTTTTTACACCTATAAAAGAATTAAAAGAACAAAATAATGTAATAAATGAAGAAATAGAAAGAAAAATTTATTATGAAAAACAACTGACAATAGCAGAAGTTACACAAATACATTTACAATTCTTTTTTGACTGGTTGTATGACTGTCGGATTAAAAGGTGCTACTGCTGATAAATACTATACATTTTATACAAAATTATTCAAAAGAGTAGTAAGATTACATATAATAAAGAAAAGTGAAAACCCTATGCAAGATATAGATAAACCAAAAATAGCACCATTTATAGGTCAATTCTATTCACCCGAAGAATTAAATGTTTTATTTGAAATTGCAAAAGGTAATGTTTTAGAAGTTCCACTATTACTTGGAGCAATGTATGGACTTAGAAGAAGTGAAATTTTAGGTTTAAAATGGGACGCGGTAGACTTTGAAAATAAATGTATAATAATTCGCCATACTGTTACGAAAGTTAAAGGAACTGGTGAAAATCAAATTATTTCTTGTAAAGACTTAACTAAAACTACAAGTGGTTATGGAGCAATGCCTCTTATGCCAGAAATTGAAGAATTACTAGAAAGACATCTTAAACAAATTGAAGAAAATAAAAACATCTTAAAAAATCAATATGTTAGACAAACTGAAGAATATATTTGTGTTAGAGAAACTGGGGAATTAATAAAACCCGATCATCTTACACAACGGATTTAAAAGACTACTTAGACAACATAAAGGAGAAATAAAGGAAATTCGCTTGCATGATTTAAGACATACTATACGGAAGTTTACTTGCATTAAAAAATGTTAATCAAAAACAAATTAGTGAATTTTTAAGACATGGTAATATTAGGTCTACTGATAGATATATGCACTTAACATTTGAAAGTAAAGTAAATTCGGCTAATCTTATTACAAATGAATTAGCAAAAGCATCAGGTCAATAAAAAAGCAAAATAAAAAAGTATTTGTCTAATTGCAGTTTAAACAAATACTCATAAAAAATATATTAAAATATAAATTTTTAGCAAACTTTTTAGCGAATTTTTTAGCGGAACGTCAAATTTAGTATATTTCTTTGAAAATTTTATGGAGGCGAGTGTGGGAGTCGGACCCACCATCAGAGTTTTGCAGACTCGTGCCTTACCGCTTGGCTAACTCGCCAAATACTACTACCATAGCGGTTTTTGGAGCAGGTAACGAGAATCGAACTCGTAACTAAACCTTGGCAAGGTTTCATTTTACCACTAAACTATACCTGCAATTTTATAAAATTTTCAAAGATTGACCTTCGCCTTGGCAAGGTTTCATTTTACCACTAAACTATACCTGCATTTTTCTTTTATTGTTGCATTTCGTTTTTTCAACATTAATATAATAGCAAAAAAATTTTAATAAGTCAACATGCAGTGTAAATATTTTCTGTTTTCTACACTTCTATTATATTAATCATATTACTAAATTATGCTTGTTTATTTCAAATTTTTTGATTTTTTTCTTAGTTCTTTAAAAAAATCTTTTAACAATTCTTCACATTCTTCTTGTAATATACCTTTTTCTATTTTTACTTTATGGTTAAATGTATAATCTTCTAATAAGTTAAAAACTGAACCACATGCTCCTGTTTTTTTATCCATTGTTCCTATATGTACTTTTTTTATTCTTGAATTTATTAGTGCTCCTGCACACATAGGACATGGTTCTAATGTTACATACATCTCACAATCTATTAATCTCCAATTTTGTAGTTTTTTACTTGCTCTACTTATTGCTAATATTTCTGCATGTTTTGTTGTATCTTTTTTTTGTTCTTTTATATTATGTGCTTTTGCTATTATTTCTCCATCTTTTACTATTACTGCACCTACTGGAACTTCTAACTTATTATATGCTTTTTTAGCTTCTTTTAAAGCTTCTTTCATGAATTTTTCTTCCATATTTTTTCACTTTTCTTTTTATTTTTTGTGGTACGCCCAAGCCGATTCGAACGGCTATCGGCTGCTTAGGAGGCAACTGCTCTATCCGCTTGAGCTATGAGCGCATTTTAGTATTACTAGTTTAATAAAATTATTTTGGCATATCTTATTTTATAATATTTATTTCTATAAATCAATACTTATATATGTAATTTTTTGTTAATTAGTTTTTATACAAAATTCTTAAAAGAACTTGATATATCAAAAGTAGAAATATTTTTCTTATTTTTATTTAAGCAAATAATTATTGTTTTTCTTATTGTTCTAATTTATTTGTTTTGTAATTGCCATTTTAATATAGGATATCCATTATTGTATTTCCAACTTCCATCTATATTTTGTATGTCAGTAGTAAATGCTTCGCCTAAACTTGAAGCAAAACTTGCTTCTTTCATTTCATCTTGTTTTTTTCCATTTGTAGTATTTTGGTTATAATTTTCATTTGATATGTGATTATAAGAAGCCAACAACGTTTTAGTATTCAAATAGTAACTATTTTGTATTGTTGCACAAGCACAAGATGTATCTCCATTTCTACCTATAATACCTGCATTTTGCACTAAACTAGCATTTTGATATTTTATATCTCCTATATTATAACAATTACTTAAAGTTCCTCTAATAGAATATCCCACAATTCCTCCTCCTGCTATTCGTCCAGCACTGCTTTCAAATGCTTCGTTTAAATTTCCACCATTATAGCTATCTAGTATCATACCACTCATATTTATTCCACATATTCCTCCTACAATTGCCCAACGTACATTTATTGTAGAATTTCTAATTACATTTAAGTCTGTAAAATTATAACAACTTTTTATATATTTTCTATTGTTCCCAACTATTCCACCCAAATAATTATTTTCATTTGTTCCATATTTTTTAGATGTAACTAGTCCTGATTCTAGAGCACATTCTTCTATATTCCCATAATTATCTCCGCAAATACCTCCTGTAAATGCATAGTTATTTGTATTTATTGTATTTGAAATATTTACATTTTTTAATTTTAGTTTTCTTATTATAGTATTTACATCAGTAATCATAAAAAGTCCTAATATTTCTTTTCCATCATTTATATATAAATTATCTATACTGTGATAGTTTCCATCAAAAATTCCTTTAAATTTAATTTCTTTTGTACCTATTGGTGTAAAACTTCCTATTGCTTGTCCACATACACTAGATAAATCAATATTACTTATTAATTCTACTGTTTTACCTTCAAATGTATTTCCTGCATTTACACTATCTCTAAATGCTACAAATTCATTTGCATTTGCTATCGTATAGTCTTGTATCGTTATATCATTAGATTTATTTGTTTTCCCATCATCATATTGTATTTCTACATTTGCCACTATTGTTTCTCCAAAATTTGTTTGTTCTTCAAACATTAAAGTTGTTTTATAAGTTGTTATTTTTTGCCTCTCTTCTTCATTTATCTTTAAAATATATGTCAGTTTTCTTCCACCTGTTTTGCTTGCTGTTGCTATGAAAGTAACTTTTTTATCTTTATCTTTGTTTGATGTTAAACTAACTGTTATTTCTCCTTTTGACTCTTCTTTGTTTCCTAGATATTCTACTTTATCTTCTATGATTTGAAAAATATATTCTTCTTTTGTTGTTATTTCTAAAATGTCATCTATAATTTCAACTTTAGCTCCATTAAAATTTTTATCTATTTCTATTTTCTCTTTTCCTTTATTTAATGTTTCATAATAACTTGCTTTATCTTTAATATTTCCTATTTTTACGTCTTGCCAAATAATTTGTAATAGCTCATGATAATTTTTTATTAAAGTTTCTTCTTTTGCAATTTCTGCTTTATCTAATATTCCATTTCTATTTGTTAATGCTACTATTCCAACTCCTGTTAATATTAATAGCAATATTATTGTAATTATTAGTGCTATTAATGTTATACCTTGTCCATTTTTATAGTATAAATTAAACAAATCTTTACTTTTTTTTACTCCTTGCATGTGTATTCCTCCATATTTTATCATATGTTCTCCTTGTGGTTAAATTATATCTTTGTTTTTTTAGTTAGTCAACACACGTTTTGCTTTTAGTGTGTTAATTAACTCCTATTGTGTACTATCTGTTTTCATAATAAATAACCAATACAATTATATATTATTCTATCGTTGTATTGGTTATTTATTATATTAAAATTTTTATATTCTCTTATATCTTTTTGTGATATATACTTTACATTATCTTTTTATAAATTTAGCTACTATTGTTGTCATGTCATCTTTTGCTTTTCCAAATCCGTTGTCTATGGATTCTTTTGTTATTATATCTGCTATTTTTTGTGGGTTATCATTCTCTATTGTTTGTAGTATATTTTGTACCCATAGTTCTTTGTTTTGATATTCTATATTGGATTCTAAAATTCCATCTGAACACATAAGCATTATGTCTGAATCTTCTATGTCTTTATCATATACAACTAGACTTATATTTTCTAATATTCCTGCTGGTAGTGATAAAGATTTTATAATTTGTACATTCTTGTTGTGTTTTATGTATGTTGGACATGCTCCATTTTTTATAAATTCAATGTTTCCTGCATATAAATCTACTATTGCTATATCTAATGTTGCAAATGTGTCTTCTTGTAATGTTGTTGATAGTGTTGAATTTATTAATTCTATTGATGTGTCTTTATCAAAACCTGTTGTTAATAGTCTTTCTAGCATTTTAATTGCTATTTTACTACTTTTTTGTGCATCTGGTCCTGAACCCATTCCATCACTTATTGCTAGTAAATATTTGCCATCGTTTAATTTTACATTTAATGTTGTATCTCCTGATACTGGTGAACCGTCTTTTGTTTTTTTTGCAATTCCTAGTTGTAATAAGTATTTGTCTTCAGATATGAATGTGTTTATACATAAATTATTATTTTGCTTGTATGCACATTTTATGTTGTGTGCTACAATTGTATCTTCTAATACTTTTGAAAGTATTTGCTCTTGCTTTTTTATTAGGCAATTTTTTTGCTCTTTTTGATTACATACATCAACATATGTAGTTATTATATATCTTCCTGTTTGTTCCCTTTTTATTTCTATTTGCTTTAATGAAATTCCTTTTTGTTTGCAAATTTCCATTATTTCTTGCTTGTACTTTAAATAATTTTTATCTTCTGCTATTTTTTCTTCTATATCTTCTGCTAATGATGATATTACTCTTGATACTCCGTCTAATTGATTTGATAAGTTTCTATTATTTTCATCTATTTTTTTCTTCCAAATAAAATTAACTTTGCTAATTTTATAACTTTCATTTATTACATCTAAAGCTTGTTTTATATCTTGTTCTATTTTTAAACTTGCTTGTGCTTGATCAAATCCTACTATATAGTTATTGTGGTCTGCAAATATGTCTATTAAGTCTTTTCTTGTTAGAGTTTCGTTATTCATTAGACTTTCAAATATGTCTTGCATTATGTCTTGACTACCTAAATCTTCATATAAAATATTTTCTTCTATTGTTTCTAATTTATCTTTTAATTCTTCTATAAATATTTTTTGATTTTGTAACTGTTTTGTATCTGTTTCTTCTATAACTGTAGCAGCTACTTCTTTATATGTATGTGCAATATCATGAATCGCTTCTGATACATTATTTAATTTGTAAATTGTGTCACTACTTCCTTCTATTGTATTAACAGGTCCTGTTGGTAGTAGTTTTGTTTTTCCAAATAGTTCTTCTATATCTATTGTTATATTTTTTGGAACTAATAGTAATCCTAAAGATGCTATTAATATTTCTTTAAAATATATTACTTGTGATGTATTTCCATTTGTCATATATATAAGTATTGCATTTCCTAATATAAAACCTACTATTACTCCTAATTTTCCAAATTTAGAAAATATTCCTGCAATCATACCAGATAATGCATATGAGGCTATCATAATAGGTTCGCCTTGCTCTAGTATTCCTAATATTGTTCCTATTGTTATACCACTTGTTGCTCCTAATAAAATTCCATTTTTCCATCCAAGTACTAATACTATTAATATACTTAGTATTGTTCTTATTTCAAAACCAAATATATTTATTGGCCCAAATGCTGATGCACATATAGCAAGCATTAATCCAGCACCAACTACTTCTTCTATTGCAAATGCTTTTTTTATGCCAAATTCATTTATTACTATTAAAGAATTAGAAAATATTTTGTAAAATATGTATGCTGATACTGCAGTTACTATACTTGATAGTAAATCATATATCATAAAGCTACCAAATAATATTCCACTTATTTGTACTAAAAAAGTTGAAATAAATACAAATACTCCTAATTTTAGTTTTTCATTCATATAGTCTTGCTGATTTTTTGGTTTTGCTATTAATGTCATTACTATAAATATCATTGATGTTAAAAGATATGTTAGTGCTTGTCCTACTCCTAATCCTACTAATGTTCCTAATAGAGTTAATATATACACTATTACAGTAGGTATTTTATTACTACAACATGCAGCAAATATAGCTATCGCAAATGGTGTTATACCATTTATACCTTCTATTGTAGACAGCATAAATGCTATTATATATACTAATATTTTTTGTTTTGTAAATGCATATTTTATAAATTGTTTTAAATCAAATTTATTATTTAATTCTTCTATAACTTCATTTTCATAGTCTTCTTCATCAACTTGTCCTGATATATTTTGAAACATCTTTCCCACCTCTTATTTTTAATATATGTATTATTGTAATATCATTTTTTTAAATTGTTTGTCATATTTCGTAATTTATAAAAAAAAGTTTTTTACTTTTTATCCTAAATTACTATCTAATATGACTTTTTCTTTGGTAGGTGATTATTTTACATGAACTATTTTATAATAATTTGACGTTTTTTTCAATCGTTTTTTCAATTTTCATAAATTATAGGTTTCTGTATATTACAGTTCACAGCATATATAATAAAATCCGCTACGGCTATTGTCTGTGAATAGTAACTTCTGTATAATGGTATAAAGAAAAGGCTAAATATAAATATTAAAAATTCCGTTCTCCAAGGCGTTTAAGAGAAGTTGGTTTTAATAAATAACGTAACACACTGTACTTTTTACAAGAAATTTGACGCCTCCTAGCTAGCAGGTCGAACTCGTTTTTAATATTTATATTTAGCCTTTTTTAGAAATTTTCGTACAAAAATTATCTACTAACAATTATAGATTAGTAGATAATGATTTAAATCAAAAAAATTAGAGAATTTAATCTCTAACTTTTTAATTAATATAAATAATTTTGTGGGTTTTGTGCAACTCCCTTTATTCTTATTTCAAGATGTAAATGATTTCCATATGAACGTCCTGTATTTCCTACTGCTGCTATAACATCTCCTTGTGATACTTTTTGTCCTACTTTTGCATATAAAGCATTACAGTGTCCATATACTGTTTCTACTCCATTACCATGTGAAATTATAATATAATTTCCATATCCACCATTATATCCATTGCTAGATGTTGTAACTGTTCCTCCTGCTACTGCTTTTATTTTTGTTCCTTTTGCTGCTCCTATGTCTATACCTTTATGTGATTTTCCCCATCTTGAACCAAATCTAGATGTAACTGTTCCTGATATTGGTTTAATAAGATCTATTCCTAATGCTACTTTTTTCCCTGAAGTGTTTACTCCTGATGCTGCTTTTACTGAACCTCCTGAATTCTTTGCTACAGTAGTTTCTGTTTTAGTTTGCTTTTTTTCATATAGCTTAGAAATAACTTCTTCTGTTGTTACAAAATCTTTCATTTCTTTTTCATATTTTTCTACTATTGTAATTTTATCTTGGTTTGCACTTTGTTTTTCTTTTAATCCATTTAAAGCATTTTCTGCTTCTTCAAATGATGCTACATATAGCTTTTCTTCACCATCTTGTAATATTGCATAATATCTATAATATGCTGTTCCTGTTTGTTTTACTTTAGAAAATATTTCATCATCATTTGCTTGTATATCCTTTTTTAATAAGCATAATTTATATTCTGGCATATTTTCTACTTGTACAAAAGCTGTATGTTCTTCTTCTCCATTTTCTATGTATTCATTAATTTTTGTTTGTAATTCACTTTTATTGTTTGTATAACCTATAAATTCTCCGCCTAAACTTACACTATATGTTGGCTTATATATTAAAGCTACTACTCCTAAAATTAAAAAAATTGCTAAAGCTGTTACGGAAATAAGTTTTATAGATGTTCTTAAATGTATTAATATTTTTTTCATAACGTTTACTATTTTAATACACTCCTTTGTTTTTATTATGCTATTATTTTATCTTATCTACTTTTTTTGTACAATGATTAGATTATGGGTATAGGTTAGATTATTTTAGTTTATTTGTTTTTATTCTTACTTTTTCTTTGTTTTTCTCTTTATATCTATCATTTTTAAATTTATAGCATAAAAAGGGCATAATATGGTCTTTTTACGAATATATTTTTTAATAAAAACTGTTTATCCGTAAGTAAAACCTAATTATACCCTTTTTATATTACACATTAAGCTTGTACATCATTTTTTACTGTATCTACTTCTGTTACAGTAGCTTTTGTTGCTGGTTTGTAATATCCCTTTGCTTGTGCTATTTTATACATTTCGTATTGAGCATTTTCACCATTATTTCTTATTTGCTGTAAAGTTTGTCTTAATTGCATATTTTCACATTCTAATATCGCTCCTGCATATGTCTTTAAATCTGATTTTATACCTTCTAGTATATCATTTACCATTGCCTTTTCTTCCATCATATTACCTCCTTACTAATTATTTAAAAATGTCATTAATTTTTGTTTTGTATTTAATGCATCTTGTGCTGATTTTGTAAATAGTTGTTTTATTTGTGGATCAACAGCCCCTGCTGCATATGTGTTTAATTTTTGATAAGATGTTTCTTGTCCTCCTATCATATGACGTAAATTTTGTAATTCTACTTGGTTTATATCTGCCATAGTAAACCTCCCTTTCTTTTTTGTCTAAATTTATTGTGTTCACTTTTTTAATGTTTTATTCAATTTTTTCTAAAAAATAGATTTATATATAAATAATTAAAACAAAGACGTGTTTTAATTACACGTCTTTGTTTTAATCTATTATTTCAAGATTTGCAAATTTTGCCATTAATCTTTTATGCCCTGCTTTATCAAAGTTTATATCTACTTTTAGGTCATCCGCTTCTTGTTCTACATAGTTTATTATTCCTTCTCCAAATTTTTTATGAAATACCCTTTGTCCTGCTTTGTAGTTTGATATTTGTACATTATTTCCTTTTTTATTTAAATTATCTAAGAAATTTTCAGCCGTTCTAAATTTAAATACATCATTTTTTATATTTGATTGTACATTTTTAGGATTTATATTATATGTAGTAACTTTAGATGTTTCATTTTTATATCCCCAATTATAATTTGAATCTTTAAAATTATCTTGTTTATTATCTTCTAAATCTTTATTTCCTTCTATAAAGTCATCTGGTATTTCTTTTATAAACCTTGAAATAGCATTACAACTTGTTGAACCAAAAATAGTTCTTCTTTTTGCACATGTTAAATATAGATTGTTTTTTGCTCTTGTTATTCCTACATAACATAGTCGTCTTTCTTCTTCTAGTTCTTTTTGCTCCCCTATAGATTTGTAACCAGGAAATATTCCTTCTTCCATTCCTACTAGAAAAACTACTGGAAATTCTAGTCCTTTTGCACTATGTAAAGTCATTAGAGTTATAGAATCTTGTTCTTCTTCTAAATTGTCTATATCACTAGATAGTGTTATTCCTTCTAAAAACTCACTTAATGTATTTTCCGCTTCTTGTTCTTCAAATTCAATTGCTACTGTTAAAAATTCTTCTAAGTTTTCAATTCTATTTTGTGCCTCAACAGAATTTTCATTTTCTAATGCTTTTGTATAACCTGTTTTATTTAATGTTTGTTTTATTAGCTCTGATATTGATATTTCATCTTTTTGTTGTTTTAATTCTTCTATTATTTGTATAAAATCTCTTGAATTTGCAAACACCCTATTTAATCCATAATTTTCTGCATGTTTAATTATTTCATACATAGAAATTTCATTTTGTTGTGCTATTTGCTGTATATTATCTAAGCTTGTTTTGCCTATTCCTCTTTTAGGTTCATTTATTATTCTTCTAAGGCTTACATTATCATTTGTATTGTTTATTAATCTTAAATATGCAATTATATCTTTTATTTCTTTTCTTTCATAGAATTTTAAACCTCCAATAATTTTATATGGAATATCTTCACGTACAAGAATTTCTTCTATTGCACGTGATTGTGTATTCATTCTGTATAATACCGAAAAATCTGAAAATTTAAAATATTCTTCTCTTCTTAAATGGTTTATCATTTCTACTATGTAGCGAGCTTCATCATATTCATCTTCTGCTCTATATACTTGTGGTAATGCACCTTTTTCATTCTTTGTCCATAATTTTTTATCATATTTTGCTTCATTATTTTTTATAACTGAATTTGCAGCATCTAATATACTTTTTGTACATCTGTAATTTTGCTCTAATTTTATTATTTTTGTTCCTGGAAAATCCTTTTCAAAATTCAAAATATTAGATATATCTGCTCCTCTAAAAGAATATATTCCTTGGTCATTATCCCCTACAACTGTTATATTTCCATATCTTGATGCAAATAAAGATATTAGCATAAATTGTGCTTTATTTGTATCTTGATACTCATCTACTAATACTGTTTTAAATTTTTCAGAATAATACTCTAATACATCTGGATTTTCAGTTAATATTTTTATTGTAAAATTTATTATATCATCAAAATCTATTGCATTATTCTCTTTTAAACGTTTTTGATATAATTCATAAATAGTTGCTATTTTTTCTTTTCTAAAATCACCATTTGCTCTTACAGCATATGTATCTGGCTCTAACATTTCGTTTTTTGCATTACTAATTTCAAATTGTACACTTCTATCTGTAAACATTTTATCATCTATATCTAATTGTTTTAGGCAATCTTTTATTAATGTTCTTTGATCACTTGTATCAAAAATTGCAAATGAAGATTCAAACCCTATCCTATCTATATATCTTCTTAATATTCGTACACATATAGAGTGGAATGTTCCAATCCACATATCTTTTACATTATCTCCTACAATTGCTTCTACTCTTTGCTTCATCTCGTTTGCTGCTTTGTTTGTAAATGTTATGGCCAATATATTCCATGGTTTTATTTGTTTTTCTTGTATTACATATGCTATTTTATGTGTTAATACTTTTGTTTTTCCGCTTCCTGCTCCTGCTATTACCAAACATGGACCATCTGTATTTACAACTGCTTCATATTGTTTATCATTTAATCCTTCTAATAAATCTTGCATTTCTTATTTCTCCCCATATAATAAAATTTAATCTAAGCTTATCTTCTTAATTAACTTGTTCAAACATTCATCTATTTGCGATGCACTAAATCTGTATACTTCTATATCATACCCCCATGGATCTTGAAGCTCTACATCTTCTCCTTTTTCATCATATTTAACATATTCTTTTAAAGTAAAAGTTTTATCCTTTACCTCTGGATACATCCTTATTACAGATTGTTTGTGTGAAATTGTTGCACATAATATTAAGTCCATATCGCATATTTTTGAATTTTGTATATTAGTTGCTCTATGCCCTTTTATATCTACATCATATTCCTTCATTACATCTATTGTATTATATTCTACACCGTCTCCATCTTGGGCAAAAATTCCACAAGAATAAACTTCTACTTCCTTTATATCATTATCTTTTAATTTCTTTTCCATTAACCAATGAGCCATAGCACTTCTACATATGTTACCTGTACATATAAACATAATTTTCATAATATCACCCTTCTTTTCTCAGTTTTGATATTATATCAATTATTTTATTTATTGTAAATACAAAAATGTTACTATTCACAGACAATAGCAGTAAGTAGCTACGGCTAAGTAATATATTTTATTTTGTAATGAAGACCCGACAGCCCATTGAGGCGGGG
>CAOKHI010000031.1 GCA_948468275.1 uncultured Clostridium sp.
TACAAAATAAAATATATTACTTAGTCTTCGCTACTTACTGCTATTGTCTGTGAACTGTAACATCCCATAACAATTAAAAGAAAAAATAATAAAAAACATATTGATATTTTTTTAAATATCATATAAAATTATTCAAGGTAAAAATGGAGGATTTGATGATAACTTTAGAAGATGTTAAAAAGAATGAAGAGGTACAAGCTTTAATAGAAGGCACTCGGAAGACAATTAAAAGTATTAGGATTTACAGAACACTCTATAAGACATATAAGCATAGTATCTAAAAGAGCAGCAGATATTTTGCAAACATTTGGATATGCACAAGACAGAATAGAACTTGCAAAAATTGCAGGATATTTGCATGATATAGGAAACTGTGTTAATAGAGTTGACCATGCACAATCAGGAGCATTACTTGCATACAACATACTAAAAGACATGGGGATGAGCCATAAAGATAGAACAGAAATTATGATGGCAATTGGAAACCATGATGAACAAACAGGAACAGCAGTAAGCGACATTTCAGCAGCATTAATATTAGCCGATAAATCTGATGTGCATAGAGATAGAGTAATAAACACCAATATATCTACATTTGGAATACACGATAGAGTAAACTATGCTGTTACAAAAACAAATTTAGACTTAGACAGTAATAATAGAAAAGTAATATTAAGCATAAACATAGACACAAAAATTTGCCCAGTATTAGACTATTTTGAAATATTTATGGAAAGAACAATGATGAGCAAATATGCTGCAAAATTCCTAAATGTATGGTTCGAGTTAGTAATAAATAATACAAAGTTATTATAGTATTAAAATTAAAAAAGGAGCGAAACAAAAATGAAAAAAAATACCTTATTAAAAATATTAGTTGTACTAATAATTATCTTAATTTCTTTAATATCTTTTGTAGGAATATATACAAAAGACAAAAACATAAGTAAAAATATAATACCAGAATATTTACTTGGAATGAATCTAAGTGGTATTAGGACAATAAAGATGGATGTAGATAAAACAGTAAATAAAGTAGTATATGATAATGAAGGAAAAGAAACACAAGACGGAAAAAATGAAGATGGAACTCTAAAAGAAGGATATACAGAAGTAGAAGAAAAAGTTAATCCAGATGAAAAAATAAATGAGGGAAATTTTGAAAATTCAAAAAAAATAGTTGAAAAAAGATTAGAAAAATTCGGAGTAAAAGAATATCAAATAAGGCAAGACAAACAAGATGGTTCAATAACAATACAAATTCCAGAAGACAATATAACAGAAGATGTTCTTGCATATATTACATATATGGGAAAATTCGAAATACAAGACAGTGATACAAAAGAAGTATTATTAAATAGTGAAAGTATAAAAGATGCAAATGTATTATATTCTAATACAGATTACGGAACAGCTGTATTTTTACAAATAGAATTTGATAAAGAAGGAAAAAATAAATTAAAAGAAATTAGTAATACATATATTGCATCTAAAGATGAAGAAGGAAACGAAACAACTAAAAAAGTAGCAATAAAAATAGATGATGACACATTAATAGAAACACACTTTAGTGAAACAATAGAAACAGGAAAATTGCAATTATCAATAGGATCAAGCAGTATGCAATCTGGACAAATAAATGAATATATAAAACAAGCAACACTAATTTCATCACTAATATCATCAGGAGAAATGCAAATACAATATGGATTACAACAAAATAAATATATAGAAACAATAAATGAAACAACAATATTAACAATCTTAGGAATATTATTACTAATAGTTACAATAGCATTAATCTATATAATAATAAAATACAAAACAAAAGGAATTATGGCAACAATTTCATTTATAGGATTTATAGCATCACTATTAGTAGTAATAAGATATGCAAATGTAATAATATCATTAGAAGCAATTGTAGCAATACTAGCAATTTTAGTATTAAATTTCAGCTTTATAAATTATATATTAAAAAAAGAAAATAAAATGCATATAGATGAAATAATGAAAGAAGCATACACAAAATATATATCTGTACTTATACCATTAGCAATAATAGCAGTAACATTCACATTTATGAATTGGACACCAATTATTAGTATAGGAATGATAATGTTTTGGGGATTAGTAATATTTGCAATATATAATCTAATATTTACAAGAACATTATTATTAAATTCTAATAAGGAATAGGAGGAAAATCATGAAACAACTAATACAAAATAAAAAAATAATATATGGAATAATAGCAGTAATAATTTTATTAGCAATAGCATCAATATACTTTTTTAGATTAAATTTTTCTTTAATGTACAAAGACAACGTAAGATTAGATGTACAAATAGGAAAACAATATAGTATAAAAGATATAAAACAAATAGCAAAAGAAGTATTTAACAACCAGAATATACAAATACACAATGTAGAAAATTTTGGAGATACAGTAGCAATAACAGTAGAATACTCAGATGAAGAGCTAATAAATTCATTAAAAGAAAAAATAAAAGAAAAATATGCTTTAGAATCAACAGATGATTTAGTACAAACAACTAATGTACCACACTTAAGAGGAAGAGATATAGTAAAACCATACATCATACCAACAGCAATTGTAACAGCACTAATAATAGTATATGTTGGAATTAGATATATAAAAATAGGAATATTAAAAACAGCAGGAGGATTATTATTAAAATTAGTAATATCACAATTATTATATTTAAGTATAATAGCAATATTTAGAATTCCAATAGGAATATACATCATGCCTATATCAATATTATTATACCTATTAGTATTAATAATAACAATAATAGGATATCAAAACAAATTAGATACAATAAAACAAGAGAAAAATCAAAAAAAGTTGCAATATTAAAAAAACGTGGTATAATATAAAAGCTATAAAATTTATATCTTGAAAGGATGAAGAAAATGAGTATTAAAATTGAAAAAACAGACAATACAAATGAACTAAAATTAGAAATTACAATAGAAGCTAAAAAATTTGATGAAGCTATTAAAAAAGTATATTTAAAAAGTGTAAAATACTTTAATATACCAGGTTTTAGAAAAGGAAAAGCACCTATGAATATTGTAGAAAGATATTATGGAAAAGAAATATTCTATGAAGATGCTTTTAATGAAGTAGTACCACAAGAGTATGAAACAGAGTTAAAACAAAATAATATAGAAGCAGTTAGTCATCCAGATATAGACATAACACAAATAGGAAAAGGACAAGATTTAATATTTACAGCAATAGTTCAAACAAAACCAGAAGTTAAACTTGGAAAATATAAAGGTATAGAATTAAAAAAAGTTGAGTATAATGTATCTAGTGAAGATATAGAGCATGAACTAGGACATATGCAAGAAAGAAATGCAAGACTAGTTTCAGTAGAAGACAGAGCAGTAGAAAAAGATGATATAACAGTTATAGACTTTGAAGGATTTGTTGAAGGAGAGCCATTTGAAGGTGGAAAAGCTGAAAATCACGAATTAACAATAGGAAGTAATACATTTATTCCAGGATTTGAAGACCAAATTATAGGAATGAAAATAGATGAAGAAAAAGAAATAAATGTAAAATTTCCAGATGAATATTTTTCAGAAGAATTAAAAGGAAAAGATGCAGTATTTAAAGTAAAATTACATGAAATAAAGAAAAAAGAAATGCCAAAACTAGATGACGAATTTGCAAAAGATACTAGTGAATTCGATACACTAGAAGAATTAAAGAAAAGCATAAAAGAAAAACTAGAAGAAGAAAACAAGAAAAAGGCAAAATATGAAACACAAGATGCTGCAATAAAATCTGTAAGTGACAATACAAAAATAGAGATTCCATCAGGTATGATAGAAACTGAAATAGACAATATGATACAAGAAATAGAACAAAGACTTAAATACCAAGGATTAAATCTTGAAAACTATTTAAATCTAATTGGAAAAAGTAATGAAGAATTTAGAAAAGAATATGAAGAAGAAGCAAAAATATCAGTAAAAAATAAATTAGTATTAGAAGCAATAATAAAAGCAGAAAAAATAGAAGCAGACGATGAAACTGTAAATTCAAAATTAGAAGAAATGTCAAAAATGTATGGAAAAACAGCTGAAGAATTAAAGAAAAATGAACAATTAGTTAAATACATAGAAACATCTCTAAAAAATGAAAAAGCAATAGAATTTATAGTTCAAAATGCAAAATAAAATTTGGATGTTAGAAGTTAGAGATTAAAAAGCAGTTATGTTAAACTAGCTTATTATAGAGGGTTACAAAAAATGTAACCCCTATAAAAATCACTAACTCTATTTATATTATTATGGTTAGATAAAATGTCTAACTAAACAAGGAGGAAATTAAATGTTAAAAAATAGTTTAGTACCGTATGTTATAGAACAAACAAATAAAGGAGAAAGATCATATGATATATTCTCTAGACTTTTAAAAGACAGAATAATATTTTTAGGAGAGGATGTAAATCCAACAACAGCAAGTCTAGTAATAGCACAACTTTTATTTCTAGAATCAGAGGATCCAGATAAAGAAATAAATCTATATATAAATTCACCAGGAGGTTCTATAACCGATGGAATGGGAATAGTAGATACAATGAATTATATAAAATGCCCTGTATCTACAATATGTATAGGAATGGCAGCAAGTATGGGAGCAGTACTTTTAGCATCAGGCGAAAAAGGAAAAAGATTTGCAACACCAAATGCAGAAATATTAATACATCAACCATTAATAGGTGGTCATGGTATTTCAGGTCAGGCAACAGAAATAAAAATACATGCAGATCATATGGTTAGAACAAGAGAAAAATTAAATAAATTATTAAGCGATAGAACAGGCCAAAGCTTAGAAACAATAGAAAAAGATACAGAAAGAGATAACTACATGACAGCACAGCAAGCATTAGAATATGGATTAATAGATGGAATAATGGATAAAAGAATGTAAACAAAAGATGTGAAAAATATCTACTAGAAATCAGGGAGGAAAAAATGGCAAAAAATCAAAACCAAAAAAATGTTAAATGTTCGTTTTGCGGTAAAACTCAAGATATCGTAAAAAGAATAGTGGCAGGACCAGGAGTATATATTTGTGATGAATGTATTGGATTATGCAAAAATATAATAGATGAAGAATATTGTGAAGATGACGATATTGGTTACACAATTGAAGAAGAAAATGTGTTACCAAAACCAGAAGAAATAAAAAAGATATTAGATCAATATGTAATTGGTCAAGAAGATGCTAAAAAAACATTATCTGTAGCTGTATACAATCATTATAAAAGAATCAATAATGAAGAAGAAATTAATGATGTAGAAATACAAAAAAGTAATGTGCTTCTATTAGGACCAACAGGATGTGGAAAAACATTACTTGCTCAAACGCTAGCAAAACTATTAAATGTACCATTTGCAATTGCAGATGCAACAACACTTACAGAAGCGGGATATGTTGGAGAAGATGTAGAAAACATACTATTAAAACTAATACAAGCAGCAGACTACAACATAGAACTTGCAGAAAAAGGAATAATCTATATAGATGAAATAGATAAAATAACAAGAAAATCTGAAAATCCATCAATAACAAGAGATGTAAGTGGAGAAGGTGTACAACAAGCACTTTTAAAAATAGTAGAAGGAACAACAGCATCAGTACCACCACAAGGAGGAAGAAAACATCCACATCAAGAATTTTTACAAATAAATACATCAAATATACTATTTATATGCGGTGGAGCATTTGAAGGATTAGACAAAATAATAAATGATAGAGTAGGAAAAAAATCTATAGGATTTGGAGCTAAAATAGAAAGCAAAAAAGAAATAGACAAAGTAGCAATATATTCAGAATTATTACCACAAGATTTATTAAAATTTGGATTAATACCAGAATTTGTAGGAAGATTACCAATAATTGCAACATTAAAAGAATTAGACAGAGAAACACTAATACAAATAGTAACACAACCAAAAAATGCACTAGTAAAACAATATCAAAAATTATTAGAATTAGATGATGTTAAATTAGAATTTGAAAAAGAAGCATTAGACTTAATAGTAGATAAAGCAATACAAAGAAATACAGGAGCAAGAGGACTACGTTCAATAATAGAAGAAATAATGAGAGATATAATGTTTGAAGTTCCATCAAATCCTAAAATAGAAAAATGTATTATAACAAAAGATACAGTAGAAAACAAACAATCACCAAAACTAATAATTAACGAAGAAAAAGAAGCAAAAAGACATATAAAGAAAAAGAAAGTTATAGCTAAAAAGAGTGAAACAGCATAAAGCAATATAATAACAATATAATATTAAAAAATATTTTACCTTTATAGGTAAAATATTTTTGTAATTAAAATAAGTTTTAAAAATTAAATATTATTGCTTATGGTATAAAATAAACCAATATAAGAAAGTCTTAATAGACAGTTCTTAAGCAGAATTTTATAATAAAGTAGGTGTACATGTTAAAATTCACTTTATTTATGAAATTATTTACATAATTCATAAATAGCATTAGCATAAATTTTACAACTTAAAATTAAGCTATCAATATCAATAAATTCATCAACTTGATGGCACATATCTTTAGAATTAGGCATATTTGCACCAAAAGATATACAGTTTTTAAAAGCTCTTGCATAAGTTGCACCACCAATTGCTATTGGCTCAGCTTTTATATGTGCATTTTTATTAAAAATATCACAAAGAACAGTAACTAACTTATTATCTTTTGGAATATACAATGAAGGTTTTTCACCATCATAACGCACACTTAAATTTAGACTACTACAAAAATCATTAAAAGAATTTTGAATTTTAGAAATACTAGTATTAACAGGAATACGTAAATTCATACTAATATAAAAATTATTATCTTTTAAATAAAATTTAGCCACATTTAATGTTAAACTACCAGATTCATCACAACAATTAATACAAAGACTTTTTCCATCAAACTCAGTATTTATATACTTATTAAAAACAGAAATTATATTTATATCAATTTTATACAGATTAAAAAAATCATTCAAAACAACTAATAATCTAGAAATAGCATTAATACCCAAATCAGGATGTGCAGCATGTGCGGAAGTACCATATGAGGTCAAACTAAAATGTAATTTATCAATTTTAGAAATGGTCATTTTATAAGAATAATTATTAATAATTTCATTTAAATTATTAATACAATCATCAATACTAATGCTATTGGAAATACTTAAAACAGCATTACAAAATTTAGGAACCACATTAATAGCATTATTTCCATAATCAATACTATCAATATTAATCAAACTATTATGTTCATAATGTTCAAATAAATGCACATTTAAAAGAGATTTTTCAGCATAAATACATGGAAAATCAGCATCAGGACTAAAACCAAAAGTAGGTAATTCCTCATGTTCTTTATAATAGTTAATACATCTCCACTCATTTTCTTCATCAATACCCAAAATCAATCTAACACGTTTATTAAGCTTAACATTATCCATAACAGCCTTCATTGCATATAAAGAAGCTATAACAGGACCTTTATCATCAATAGCTCCTCTACCATAAATTTTACCATTATGAACAGTTGCATTAAAAGGAGGAAAAGACCAATTACTACTATCAGCAGGTACAACATCTAAATGTCCAATAATACCTAACATTTCCTCACCTTCACCACATTCAATAAAACCACAATATCCATCAACATTCTTAGTTCTAAATCCCATAGATTTACCAAGTTCTAAAGCAAAATTCAAAGCATCAGCACAATTCTTACCAAAAGGCTCATTCTTATCATTAGAAAAACTAAGAACACTAGGAATTTTTATTAAATCACAAGTAGAACTAACAATTTCATTTTTACAAAAATCAATATAATTATTAAACAACAAAATCAATCCTTTCTAGTAATATTATATTACAAAAAACAAAAAAATATAATGAAAAGTTCCCCGCATCAAATATGAGGCGGGGAACTTGGTAGTACTTATTGTACAGAAGAGGCAAACATTTCGATAATCTTATACAGTTCAGGCCTTGCACTAATTTCAAAAATAAGTGCAGTTTTTTCAAGACTTACAGATATATTTGCATGTACAGAAATAGCATAATTAATAATACACAATGTAGAATTAAGATTTTTTTGCAATTGTACATGAGCAAAAGCATTTTTTTGTAGTCCTTTACATGATTGCAAATATAGTGTTGTTTCGCCGTCCCCCATAATAGGATTAAAACCTAAAATGAAATTTTTGCCTTGAGTAGATAACCTATCAATTTCTTGAATGAGATTAGCTAACTCCTCTGTTTTCTTCCGCAGTTGTAATTTAAATACCATATTACATATTCCTTTCTTGGTTTTATTATATTATATCATAAATTTACAATTTATTGTAAGGTATTTTGCGAAAATAATTAAAAATTTAATTATTCTAATAAAAGAGCTACATAAAAACAAATTAAAATATTTTACAAAATAAAAAATGTAATCATTCTAGGGAAGGTATTAGTAGAAAGATTCTTAGAAGAAAGTGCTATAAATTATTTAAAACATGTAAAAAAGAAAATTTTAAGGTAATTCTTTAGGGAGCATGGACATACGATTACCAAAGTTATTAAAAAAGAGAAAATAATTTAATTTGTACTTTAGAAAATCATTCAAAGAACAAGAAAGTAATATTGCCCCATGGGCCTGATGTGGCAAGCCTTTAGGGAAACTTAATATAGAAAAGCATTGTCTAGAAACGAAAAATTGGAAAAATATGTTGACAACAGTATGTTTAGGAGTGTATAATATTTAAGCATGTAGATTTGCGATGAAGCGAAATGTGGCTACGGCTTTAGGAGCTGGAGGGAACTTTCGCAGAGTATGTCTTGGCTTAGACCAGGCGGTAAGTTTTTAGTAAAATGCACTTATCCCAAGAATATTCATGCAAACTTGGGTTTTAAAATTAGTGTAGAAAGAAACACGAGGGTGCGTTTATAACTTGCCAAGGTACATTATTAATTTAAGGAGGGAAAATATACTATGGCAACAACTAATCAATTAGTAGGAAGTGAGAAAATTAGAATAAGATTAAAAGCTTATGATCATGTTGTTTTAGATCAGTCTGCTGAAAAGATAGTAGATACTGCTAAAAGAACAGGAGCTAAAGTTTCAGGTCCTATTCCATTACCTACACAAAAAGAAGTTGTAACAATTTTACGTTGTCCTCATAAATACAAAGACTCAAGAGAACAATTCGAAATGAGAACACATAAAAGAGTTATAGACATTCTTTACCCAACACAAAAAACTGTTGACAGTCTTATGAAATTAGACTTACCAGCAGGTGTTGACATTGAAATAAAATTGTAATTTATAAGTATTTTATTAAAGAACGTGAAAATAACTTCTATAATAAAAGAAAAGAACAAAAAATTATCTTATTAAAACCATGCTGGTTTAATCAATCAGCCAATAGTTAGGAGGAAAATTAAAAATGAAAGCAATAATAGGAAAAAAGATTGGAATGACACAAATATTTGATGAAAAAGGTATAGTTATTCCAGTAACAGCAATCCAAGCAGGACCTTGTGTAGTTGCACAAGTAAAAACAGTTCAAACAGATGGATATACAGCAGTCCAATTAGGATTTGGAGAAATAAAAGATAAACATATAAACAAACCAGAAAAAGGACATTTTTCAAAAGCAAATATAGCTTGCAAAAAACATTTAAGAGAATTTAGAGTAAATGAAGTAGATGTAAAAGTTGGTGATGAATTAACTGCAAATGTTTTTGAAGCAGGAGAAAAAATAGATGTTCAAGGAACAACAAAAGGAAAAGGATTTCAAGGTGTTATAAAACGTCATGGACAACACAGAGGACCTATGGGACATGGTTCAATGTATCATAGAAGACCAGGTTCAATGGGAGCAACTTCAACACCAGGTAGAGTATTTAAAGGTAAAAAACTACCAGGACATATGGGAGTTCAAACAGTTACAATACAAAACTTAGAAATTGTAAGAGTAGATGAAGATAAAAATGTATTATTAGTAAAAGGTAGTGTACCAGGACCAAAAGGT
The DNA here is from genome assembly GCA_948468275.1 of uncultured Clostridium sp. Classification (GTDB taxonomy): domain Bacteria; phylum Bacillota; class Clostridia; order TANB77; family CAG-508; genus RGIG8482. Next base: position 10,110 of record CAOKHI010000031.1, read on the forward strand.
GCAGTACTAAAAGTAAGAACAGCTGTAAAAGCAGTTAAATAGAAGGAAGGAGGATAAAAAATGCCTAAAATAGATGTATATAACATAGAAGGTAAAAAAGTTAGCGATATAGAATTAAAAGAAGAAATATTTGGAATAGAACCAAATGAAGATGTAGTACATAGTGTATTAATTAATTTCTTAGCTAACCAAAGACAAGGTACCCAAAGTACTAAAACAAGAAGTGAAGTATCTGGTGGTGGAAGAAAACCATGGAGACAAAAAGGAACAGGAAGAGCAAGACAAGGAAGTATTCGTGCACCACATTGGGTAGGTGGAGGAGTAGCATTAGGTCCAAAACCACGTAGCTATAAATATAGAGTAAACAAAAAAGAAAGAAGACTTGCTATAAAATCTGTATTAAGTTCAAAAGTACTAGAAAATAACTTAGTAGTAGTAGATGCAATAGCTTTTAATGAAATAAAAACAAAAAATATGGTTAATGCACTTACAAACTTAAAAATATCAGGAAAAACATTAATATTATTACCTGAAAAAAGTGAAAATGTACAAAAATCAGCAAGAAACATAGAAGGAGTAAAAACAAGTTTAGTAAATACAATAAATGTATATGACTTATTAAAATACAATAAACTTATTGTAACTCTTGAAACTGTTAAAAAATTAGAGGAGGTGTACGCATAATGAAACCAGAAGACATAATAATAAAACCTATAATTACAGAAAAAAGCAATGACGGAATACAAGAAGGAAAGTATACCTTTAAAGTAAATAAAAAAGCAACAAAAATAGATATAGCAAGAGCTGTAGAAAAACTTTTTGATGTTAAAGTATTAAAAGTAAATACAATTACTGTTAAAGGAAAAGAAAAAAGAGTTGGAGTACACGTTGGAAAAACTTCTGATTGGAAAAAAGCTATAGTTACAATACAAACAAATCCAGAAGAAAAAACATATCTTGCAAAAGGTGGAAAAGAAGTTAAAATATCTAAAAAATACAAAGACTCAATAGATGAATTTATGGGAGCATAATCATAAATATTATCGGGAGAAAACCCGGAAAATAAATTAGATTTAAAAGGAGAGAATTTAAAAATGGCAATGAAACACTTTAAACCATATACTCCATCAAGAAGAAATATGACAGTTTCTACATTTGAAGAAATAACAAAAAAAACACCTGAAAAATCTTTATTAGCTAAAAAGAAAGAAAAAGCAGGAAGAAATTCATATGGTAGAATAACTGTTAGACACCAAGGTGGAGGAAACAGACAAAAATATAGAATAATAGATTTTAAACGTAAAAAAGATGATATGTATGCTACTGTTATAGGAATAGAATATGATCCAAACAGAAGTGCAAATATAGCATTAATACAATATGAAGATGGAGAAAAATCATATATTATAGCTCCAGTTGGATTAACAGATGGAAACAAAGTAATATCAGGACAAAAAGTAGATATTAAACCAGGAAACTGTATGCCAATAGAAAGCATACCAGTAGGTACTTTAATTCATAATATAGAATTAAATCCAGGTCAAGGGGCAAAAATGGTAAGATCAGCAGGACAAAGTGCACAACTTATGGCAAAAGAAGGAAAATATGCACATGTAAGATTACCATCAGGTGAAATGAGACTAGTAATGGCAAGATGTAGAGCTACAATAGGAACAGTAGGAAACACAGACCATGAAAATGTTAAAATAGGAAAAGCAGGAAGAAAAAGAAATATGGGTATACGTCCAACAGTTAGAGGATCAGTAATGAACCCAGTAGATCACCCACATGGTGGTGGTGAAGGTAGAGCACCAGTAGGAAGACCAGGACCACTTACACCTTGGGGTAAACCAGCACTAGGATATAAAACAAGAAAGAAAAATAAACTTTCTAACAAATTTATCGTTAAGAGAAGAAAATAGAAAAGGAGGAAATAGTTCATGTCAAGATCAAGCAAAAAAATTCCTTTTGTTGCTCCTGAACTTTTAAAAAGAATAGAAGCAATGAATGATGAAGGAAAAAAAGAAGTTTTGAAAACATGGTCAAGAGCATCTACAATATATCCACAAATGGTTGGACATACAATAGCTGTTCATGATGGAAGAAAACATGTTCCAATATATATAACAGAAGAAATGATAGGACATAAATTAGGTGAATTTGCTCCTACTAGAACATATAGAGGTCATGCAGGAGAAAAAGCATCAAATGTAAAAAAATAAATTAGAAGCTAGAAATTAGAAAAAATGAATAATATTCTAAAAATCTAATTTCTAACATCTGAAACTAAAAGGAGGTAAAACAAGTGGAGGAAATGCAAGAAAAATTAACTGCAAAAGCTACACTAAAACATGCTAGAATATCAGCAAGAAAAGTAAAAATAGTTGCAGATTTAATAAGAGGAAAAGATGTACATGAAGCTTTAGCAATAGTTAAATTTACACCAAAAGCAGCATCTGACATAATTGAAAAATTATTAAAATCAGCAATTGCAAATGCTGAAAACAACCATGGTATGAATAGTGAAGAATTATATATTAAAGAAATATATGCAAATCAAGGTCCTACTCTAAAAAGAATAAGACCAGCAGCAAAAGGTTCAGCTGTTAGAATAAGAAAAAGAACAAGTCATATTACAATAGTATTAAGTGAGAAAGAATAAGGAAAGGAGGATTTTTAGCATGGGACAAAAAATGCATCCACATGGATTAAGAGTTGGAATAATTAAAGATTGGAACTCAAAATGGTATGCTGACTCTAGAAATTTTAGTGATTATTTAGTAGAAGATCACAAAATCCGTGAATATGTTAAGAAAAAATTATTTGTTAGCGGTATTTCTAAAATCGAAATAGAAAGAACAGCTAAATTTGTTAAAGTTAATGTATATACTGCAAAACCAGGTCTAGTAATAGGAAAAGGTGGAGCAATAGCAGAAAACTTAAAAAGTGAATTACAAAAAATGATAGGTAAAGAAGTTAATTTAAATATAGTTGAGGTAAAAAGTATAGATACAGATGCACAATTAGTTGCAGAAAATATATGTGCTCAACTAGAAAGAAGAATTTCATTTAGACGTGCTATGAAACAAGCAATGCAAAAAACTATGAAAGCAGGAGCTTTAGGAATAAAAACATCAGTATCTGGAAGATTAGGTGGAGCAGATATGGCAAGAACAGAATTCTATAAAGAAGGTACAATACCACTTCAAACATTAAGAGCAGATATCGATTATGGATTTTATGAAGCAAATACAACTTATGGAAAAATAGGTGTAAAAGTTTGGATATATAAAGGTGAAGTTCTTCCAGCTAAAAAAGCAAAAGTGGAAGGAGGAGACAAATAATGCCATTAATGCCAAAAAGAACAAAATTTAGAAAAATGCAAAAAGGTAGAAATAGAGGAAAAGCAACAAGAGGAAATGTTGTTTCTGATGGAGAATACGGAATGCAAGCAACAGAAGCTGCATGGATTACTTCTAATCAAATAGAAGCAGCCCGTATAGCAATGACTCGTCACATAAAAAGAGGTGGTAAAGTTTGGATTAAAATATTCCCAGACAAACCAGTAACTAAAAAACCAGCCGATACTCGTATGGGTAAAGGAAAAGGAGCTCCAGAATATTGGGTAGCAGTAGTAAAACCAGGAAGAGTTATGTTTGAAATAGCTGGTGTACCAGAAGAATTAGCAAGAGAAGCCTTAAGACTTGCAGCAAATAAACTACCAATTAAAACAAAATTTGTTAAAAGAGAAATTGAAGTAGGTGGTGATAATGATGAAGATAAATAAAATAAATGAAATGTCTTCACCAGAACTAGAAAAAGAGTTAAGTGAGTTAAAAACTGAATTATTTAAGCTAAGATTTAGCTTAGCAACACATGGATTAGAAAATCCTATGAAAATAAAATCAGTAAAAAAAGACATTGCAAGAATAAAAACAGTACTAAGACAAAGAGAAATAGCAAATAAAGCTTAAAAGAAAGGAGAAAATAAGGCATGGAAGAAAGAAATCTTCGCAAAGTTATGGTAGGTACAGTAGTGTCTGACAAAATGGATAAAACAGTAGTAGTAGCTGTTAAGACAAATGTTAAACATGATGTTTACGGAAAAATCGTTAAAAGAACTTATAAATTAAAAGCACATGACGAAGAAAACAAATGCCAAAAAGGCGACACAGTAAAAGTAATGGAAACACGTCCACTTTCAAAAGATAAAAGATGGAGAGTAGTTGAAATCTTAGAAAAAGCAATAATTAAATAAAAGATTAGAAAAGCAATAAAAATACTAATCAATTTTATATAATTGAAATTTAAGAGTAAGGAGGAAAAGACTAGAATGGTACAACAACAATCAATTTTAAAAGTTGCTGATAACACAGGTGCAAAAGAAATAATGTGCATCAGATGTTTAGGTGGTTCATATAGAAAATATGCAAGTATTGGAGATGTAATAGTTGCTTCCGTTAAAAGTGCTACACCAGGTGGTGTTGTAAAAAAAGGAGAAGTAGTTAAAGCAGTTGTAGTAAGAACTAAAAAAGGAGCAAGACGTCCAGACGGTTCATATGTAAAATTCGACGAAAATGCAGCAGTTATTATTCGTGAAGATGGTAATCCAAAAGGAACACGTATATTTGGACCAGTAGCAAGAGAATTAAGAGAAAAAGAATATATGAAGATTTTATCATTAGCTCCAGAAGTTTTATAATTATAGTAAAGAGGATAGGAGGCGAAACTATAGTGAGAATTAAAAAAGGTGATACAATAGAAGTTTTATCAGGAAATGATAAAGGTAAAACAGGAGAAGTGCTTGAAGTTATACCAAAAACTGAAAAAGTTATAGTAAAAGGTGTAAATGTTAGAAAAAAACATGTAAAACCAAGAAAACAAGGCCAAGAAGGTGGAATTATTCCAATAGAATGTGCAATACATAGTGCAAAAGTTAACGTTGTATGCCCAAAATGTAATAAAGCCACAAGAATAGGTTATGAAATAGAAAAAGAAGAAAAAATTCGTGTTTGCAAAAAATGCGGAGCAAAAATAAAATAATAAAAAGAAAGGAGGATTATAAAAATATATGGAAAAATTAAGAGAACAATATGAAAAAGAAGTAATTCCAGCATTAATGAAAAAATTTAATTATAAATCTGTTATGCAAGTTCCAAAACTTGAAAAAATAGTAATAAACATAGGTTTAGGAGATGTTAAAGATAACCCTAAATCATTAGAAAATGCAATGAATGATTTAAGTATAATAACAGGTCAAAAACCAGTTGTTACAAAAGCTAGAAAATCAATAGCAGCTTTCAAATTAAGAGAAGGTGTAAACATAGGTTGCAAAGTTACTCTAAGAAGCTCAAAAATGTATGATTTTGCGTACAAATTATTTAATGTAGCTCTTCCAAGAGTTAGAGATTTTAGAGGAATATCTGCAAATTCCTTTGATGGAAGAGGAAACTATTCAATGGGTATAAAAGAACAATTAATATTCCCAGAAATTGAATACGATAAAGTAGATAAATTAAGAGGTATGGATATTATATTTGTAACAACAGCTAAGACTGATGAAGAAGCAAGAGAATTATTTAAGCTTCTAGGAATGCCTTTTAAAAATTAGAGGCAAAAAGTTGGAAGTTAGAAGTTAATAATAAAGATTTTTTAAAAATTAAACTTAAAACTTGCGACATTTATACCTCAAAAAATAAGGAGGGAGAAGAAAGTAATATGGCTAAAAAGTCAATGATAATAAAACAACAAAAACCACAAAAATATAAAACAAGAGAATATAACAGATGTAAAATATGTGGAAGACCACATGCATATATAAGAAAATATGGAATTTGCCGTGTATGCTTCAGAAAAATGGCACATGAAGGTGAAATTCCAGGAGTAAAAAAAGCAAGTTGGTAAATTAAAAGTAGAGATTAGAAGTTATAAAGTAGAAACAAAACTTCAAACCTCAAACATTAAATATAAAAAGGAGGTAAAAAACGTGAACATTACTGATCCAATAGCAGACATGTTAACAAGAATAAGAAATGCTAATACTTCAAAACATAAAACAGTAGACATACCTGCTTCAAATGTAAAAAGAGCAATAGCTGAAATATTATTTAAAGAAGGATACATAAAAGCTTTTGAAGAAATAGCAGACAATAGTCAAGGAATTATAAGAATAACAATAAAATATGATGAAAAAGGTAGTAGAGTAATAGCTGGATTAAAAAGAATTAGCAAACCAGGTTTAAGAGTATATGCAGGATGTGAAGAATTACCAAAAGTTTTAAATGGACTTGGAATAGCTCTAATATCTACATCAAAAGGTATAATGACAGATAAAGAAGCTAGAAAAGAAGGTATAGGTGGAGAAGTTTTAGCCTATGTATGGTAATAAATAGATATCAGAATTTAAGTAGAGAGGTGAAAAAATCAAATGTCAAGAATAGGAAATAGCCCAATTACAGTACCATCAGATGTAGAAGTTAAATTAGATGGACAAAAAATTGCTGTAAAAGGACCTAAAGGAACTCTAGAAAGAGAAATACATAAAAATATTAAAGTAACATTAGACAATAATACAATTACAGTAACAAGACCAAATGATGAACCAGAAAATAGAAGTTTACATGGTTTAACAAGAAGTCTTATAAACAATATGGTTACAGGCGTAAAAGAAGAATATAAAAAAGAATTACAAATAAATGGTGTTGGTTACAGAGTACAAAAACAAGGAAATAAAATTGTTTTAAATTTAGGGTATTCTCATCCAGTAGAAATGGAAGCACCTGCTGGAATTACTTTTGATGTTCCAAATCAAAATACAATAATTGTAACAGGAATAGATAAAGAATTAGTAGGTCAAACAGCAGCAGTAATAAGAACAAAAAGACCACCAGAAGTATATAGAGGTAAAGGTATTAAATATGCTGATGAAGTTATTAGACGTAAAGAAGGTAAAGCAGGTAAGAAATAATGAAAGGAGAATAAAATGATTACTAAAATAGATAGAAAAGCTGAAAGAACAAGAAGACATATACGTGTACGTAGAAAAATAAGTGGTACAGCAGAATGTCCAAGACTTTGTGTATATAGAAGTAATACAAACTTATATGTGCAAATAATAGATGATGTTTCTGCTACAACACTTGTTAGTGCATCTACTTTAGACAAAGAAATAAAAATAAAACATGCAAACAAAGAAGCAGCAAAAGAATTAGGAGCATTAATAGCAAAACGTGCATTAGAAAAAAATATCAAAACAGTAGTATTTGATAGAGGTGGATATATATATCACGGAGTTGTAAAAGAAATAGCAGAAGCTGCACGTGAGGCAGGATTAGAATTTTAAAAAAAGGAGGTAAGTTAAAAACTTATGGAAGAAAATGCAGTAGAATTAAGAGAGAAAGTTGTAGCTATTAACAGAGTTGCTAAAGTTGTTAAAGGTGGTAGAACTTTTAGATTTAGTGCTGTAGTAGTTGTTGGAGACGAAAATGGAAACGTTGGAGTTGGAAATGGAAAAGCTGCAGAAGTACCAGATGCTATAAAGAAAGCCATTGAAGAAGCTAAGAAAAACTTAGTAGAAGTTCCAATAGTTGGTACAACAGTACCACATGAATTTGTTGGAAAATTTGGTGCTGCAACTGTAATATTAAAACCAGGAAGTGAAGGTACTGGAGTTATCGCTGGTGGTAGTGTTAGACCAGTTCTAGAACTTGCAGGATATAGAGATATAAAAACAAAAGTTATTGGTACAAATAATCCAAGAAATGTCGTATATGCAACAATAGAAGCATTAAAGAACATGAATACTATTCAAGAAGTAGCTAAAAAAAGAGGAAAAAAAGTATCAGAAATTTTATAATTTGAAAAAATATACTAGAAAAACATAATAAATTATGTTTAAATGATAATATAATTTTCAGATTGGATATATGAATTGTTTTAACAAGGAGGTGCAAAAGAATGCAATTAGGTGAATTAAAGCCAGCAGAAAAGAAAGTATCAAGAAGAAGAGTTGGACGTGGAATCGGTTCTGGCCTAGGAAAAACTTCTGGAAAAGGACATAAAGGACAAAAAGCAAGATCAGGTGGAGGAGTAAGAAGAGGATTTGAAGGTGGTCAAACACCATTATATAGAAGATTACCAAAAAGAGGATTTACTAATATACATGCTAAAAATTACATAGAAGTAACTTTAACAATGCTTAATAAATCAAAAGCAACAGATGTAAGTGCTGAAAGTTTATTAGAAGAAGGAATAATAACAAAAAAAGGTGATGGAATAGTAGTACTTGCAACAGGTAATTTAGAAAAAAAATTAAATGTTAAAGCAAAAAGATTTACCAAAAATGCTGAAGAAAAAATAATTTCAGCAGGTGGAAAGATAGAGGTGATTTAATTGTTTAAAACAATCAAAAATGCCTTAAAAACTCCAGAAGTAAGAAAAAAATTAATATATACAGTAGTATTGATAATAATATTTAGATTAGGATGTTTTATAACTGTTCCAGGAGTTAATTCATTTACATTAAGTGAAGCAATGCAATCTGGAAATGGAATATCTGGACTAATTAATATAATTTCAGGAGGAGCTTTTTCAAGATTTTCAATATTTGCAATGACAATAAGTCCATATATTACAGCATCTATTGTAATACAACTGCTAGCAATGGTAATACCAGCTTTAGAAAGACTTGCTAAAGAAGGTGGAGAAGAAGGAAGACAAAAAATGAATAGATATACAAAATATCTTACTATTGTGTTAGCACTAATAGAAGCAGCAGGAATATATCTATCATATCAATCTTCAGGAATATTTGTAAATCCAGGATTTTTAACAGGATTTATAGTTGTTATGTCATTAGTTGCAGGTACAGCACTTCTAATGTGGCTTGGAGAACAAATTACAAATAAAGGTATAGGAAATGGAATTTCAATAATTATATTTATTGGTATAATCTCAAGCTTACCAAGTGTTGCAACAACTTTATGGAATTTAGCTTTTGTAAATGGAACATTTGCAACTACAGGGTTATTAATAGCACTTGGAATAATAATAGGAGCAATTATTTTAGTTGCAGGAGTAGTATTTGTACAAGAAGCTGAAAGAAGAGTTCCTGTACAATATGCAAAAAAAGTTGTTGGAAGAAAGATGGTAGGAGCACAAAATACACATATACCATTAAAACTTGCTATGGCAGGTGTAATGCCAGTTATTTTTGCATCATCATTTATGACTTTCCCTGCAATGATATTACAAATATTTATAAAAGATATAACAACAGCAACTGGATTTTGGGCAGGTGTATATAAATTTTCTATAGCTACTTCAACATCTAATGTACCAATAGGATATTCAATAGCAAACGCAATTATATATTTACTACTAATAGTAGGATTCACATTCTTCTATACATATGCTACATTTAACCCAGCAGAAGTATCAAATAATATTAAGAAAAATGGAGGATTTATACCAGGAATAAGGGCAGGAAAGCCAACTACTGATTATTTATCATCTATAATATCTAAACTAACATGGTTTGGAGGATTTTTCTTAGCACTAATTGCAATACTTCCAATGCTAATGAGATTTACAGGATTAAATGTTGCATTTGGAGGAACATCAATACTAATCGTAGTAGGTGTAGCTCTAGAAACAGTACAACAACTAGAATCTCAACTTGTAATGAGACATTACAAAGGATTCTTAGATTAATAATAAATTGAAGCCATTTGATGGCTTCTTTTTTTAAAATTAATATAAGTCTAATTATAAAATAATTAATAAAATGGATACAATATGTATCCATTTACTAAAATTAACGATTATCGTTTTTTGATTTAGTTGTATCATTTTGCATTGCATAATACCAAACAAGACCTATAATTGCAAGAGCAGCAATAGCTAAAATGAACCATGTCCATGTATTAGCATTCATTCCCATAAAAGTACCATCTGTTGCAGTTCTTACAGCTGAATAATTATTGTTATTATTTTGAGTATTTCTATTATTATCATGTGTTACCCTTGCAGCACCATCAGAAAAAGTATTACCCAAATCTTTTATACCATTAACAACACCAGCAGCACCTGCTTCAACACCATTTTCAACATTACCCACTACATTTTTTACACCTACAGTAGCATCTTTTATAGTATTACCAGTCTTATTCATTGAATCACCCATTTCATTTGCAGCAAATACACAAGATGTACATATGATTAATGATAATGCAATTATAAAAGCAAATATTTTCTTTAACATAGATTTAGACCTCCTAAAAAAGTTTCAAATTTTTGAACTAATAATAGTATAAATTTTTTTTTACATTTAATACATAAAAAAAAATACTATAATGCCAAAATTAGACATTATAGTATTTTTTTGAAATTATTTTTTTAAACGAATAATAATTGCAATTCCAAGTAATAATAAAAGTACACCTAAAACAATTAAAATAATATTTAAAATGTTAGTAATTCCAAGTTCAGCTTCTGGTAAAGAACTTGAAATTGAAGTACTAGATGTATTATCATGTCTTTCTACTTCAGAATCTGGTAAAGAAGGGCTTTCTGGAATTGCATTATCTAAGTTATTTGTAGTATTAGTATTGTTTGTTGAATTAGTAGTATTAGCAGTATTAGTATTAGTAGTATTATTAGTATTTCTTGTATTAGATGAATTCAAATTCATATTAATACCTGTAGCTTGTACACAAGAACAAGCAAATAATACTATCACAACAAACATAACAAAAAATCTAATTACTGTCTTTAACATTAATTTCTCCCCCTAAACAAAATATTATATTATATAATAATACACAAAATACATAAAAAAGTCTATAATAATTAATGAAAAAATTAAAAAAATATGATTAACAAAATAAAAAATGTTATTATAATATTGTAATTTTGTTAGACAAGTAGTAAGATATATATGTAACAAAAAAATGTTCCTTAAATACTATATTGCAGGAGGATAGCATGCTAGAAGAAATTTCAAGAGGATCTTTAAAGAAAACAGAAGCAATTCAAGTAGTAAAAGAGGCAATAAGTAGTAGACAGCTACAAGTAACTGTTTCGCCAATTGCCATTTGGCTAGAGGGAGATTTACCAGGAAGCATATTAGATGCTAAATTGGAATTGATTAAAAGTGTAGAAGTAGGAAAGTACTTAGGATATATGAAGCTATATAGTGCTACATTTGAAATTCAGTACTACTAATAAGGAACAATCCCGCCTTGAAATAAAGGCGGGTAAACAATAAAAATTCTATAACAATTTTTCTAACTCTTTTATTTTGTCACGTATTTGCGCAGCCTGCTCAAATTCCATGCTTGCAGCATGTTTTAGCATTTCATCTGTTAATTTAGTAATAATATCTGAAATATCCTCATCTTTTTTAATCTCATATTCACTACTTATTTCATCAACAATAGTAGCCTTTATAGTATCACGTACAGATTTTTTTATAGTTTGAGGAACTATTCCATTTGCTTTATTATACTCACTTTGAATTTTACGTCTTCTATTTGTTTCTGTAATTGCCTTTTCCATAGATTCAGTAAGTTCATCTGCATACATAATAACCTTACCATCGGTATTCCTTGCAGCACGTCCAATAGTTTGTATTAGTGAACGTTCTGAACGTAAAAAACCTTCTTTATCAGCATCAAGAATAGCAACTAAAGACACCTCAGGAATGTCTAAACCTTCACGAAGCAAGTTTATACCAACTAAAACATCAAATTCACCAATTCGCAAATCACGAATTATTTCCATACGTTCTAATGCCTTTATTTCAGAATGCATATAACGTACTTTTATATCAATAGAAGCAAGATAAGCAGTTAAATCTTCTGCCATTTTTTTTGTAAGAGTAGTAACAAGAACTCTTTCTTTTTTATCTACACACAAATGTATTTGAGCAATTAAATCATCTATTTGGTTTTCAACAGGTTTAACTTCTATTTTAGGATCTAAAAGTCCAGTAGGCCTAATTATTTGTTCAACAATATTATCTTTAGAATGTTCAACTTCATAATCAGCAGGTGTTGCACTAACAAAAAGTACTTGATTAATTTTATTTTCGAATTCATCAAATTTTAAAGGTCTATTATCAAGGGCAGAAGGTAACCTAAAACCATAATCAATTAAAGATAGCTTTCGTGCTCTATCACCATTATACATTCCTCTAACTTGTGGAATAGTAGCATGTGACTCATCAATAAACAATAAAAAGTCTTTTGGAAAATAATCAAACAGGGTAAATGGAGGACTACCTTCATCTCTACCACTTATATGTCTAGAATAATTTTCTATTCCTTGGCAAAATCCAGTTTCCTTCATCATTTCTATATCAAAATTAGTACGTTCTTCAATTCTTTGAGCTTCAATCAATTTATTATTTGCTTTAAAATATGAAATTCGTTCTTCTAATTCATTTTCAATTATAGAAATAGCCTTATCCATTTTATCTTTTGTAGTAACATAATGAGAATTAGGGAAGACCATAACATGATTTCGTAGATTAAGCACTTTTCCTGTAAGTGGATTAATTTCAGAAATTCTTTCAACTTCATCACCCCATAATTCAACTCGAATCGCTTTTTCACTTTCATCAGAAGTATATATTTCAATAATATCACCTTTTGCTCTAAAAGTTCCTCTTTTAAAATCCATTTCATTTCTAGAATATTGCATATTAACTAACTTTCTTAATATTTCATCTCTAGACTTTTTCATTCCAGGACGTAAAGAAACAATCATATTTTCATAATCAATAGGGTCACCTAATCCATATATACAAGAAACAGATGAAACAATTATAACATCATTTCTTTCAAACAAAGCAGCAGTTGCAGAATGTCGAAGTTTATCAATTTCATCATTAACGGAAGAATCTTTTTCAATATATGTATCAGAAGAAGCAATATAGGCTTCTGGCTGATAATAATCATAATAACTCACAAAGTATTCAACTGCATTTTCTGGGAAAAACTCTTTAAATTCGCTATACAATTGCCCAGCCAGAGTTTTATTATGCGCTAAAACAAGAGTTGGTTTTTGAACTTTTTGTATAACATTTGCCATTGTAAAAGTCTTTCCGAGAACCTGTAACCCCTAAAAGTGTCTGGAATTTCTTGCCTTCCATTATTCCTTTACTTAAATATTCTATTGCTTTTGGTTGGTCGCCTGTTGGACTATATTCAGAATGTATTTTAAACATTACTAAAACTCCTTTCTATTTGAAAACAAAATACTTTGTAGCTGATGTTGTAATTAATAAAGATTTAACAATTTCAGTAATTGTTTTAGATTATGTTGTTTGTTGGATTGTAGTTTGGTGTAATTAAAATCTATATTATTGTGTATGTCTAGAGGCAAAAACTTCATTAAATCAGAACAACAGAGCACTTTTAATCATCATGCTCTGTTATCCTATTATCTTACTTAAGAATACTTATTATAAAATTTTTAGTATATACAAATTGCTAATCTACCATCTAAACCTTTTTCATCAGATACTTCAGTTGCTGTTATTCCTAAACTTTTCCGCTTTTATTTCAATACTTTTCCAAAAGTTTTTAGTATAATATTTTCCTATTATTTATTTTTTGCTATTATATCATTTTTGCAAAATTATGTCAATCATTCAAAAAATGGTTCTTTTTTCTAAAAAAGGTTACTTAAAAAAGTAAATTCCAGTTGAAAATTTTTTTGATAATATA
>CAOKHI010000032.1 GCA_948468275.1 uncultured Clostridium sp.
GCAGAAGCAAAAATAAGAGAAGACTATGTAAATGCAAATATATTAGGAAATATAGTATATGAAGGAGTAATAAGTGAAATTATAATGAATGGCGAAATAATAGAAGTACCAGAAAAAGTAGATGGAGCATATGTAATAAACAAAGAAATAACAGAAAATGGGATATATACGATATATGCAAAAGATGAAAATGGAAACTACAAAATAGCAAAAGTAGAAGTAACAGACATAACAGAAGATATGGACATATGGAACAGACAAGACATGGAAACTTTTAGAGATAAAGTAAATAGTGGAAGAACATTTGAAGGAAGAACAGCGCGAGTAATGGCAGATATAGATTTAGAGGGAGCAGAAGAAAATAAGTGGATGCCAATAGGAACAGATACAATTAAATTTAAGGGAACATTTGAGGGTAATTATCATAAAATAAATAATTTATATATAAAGGATAATAAAACATATTTAGGATTTTTTAGAGCTACAAGTCAAGAAACGAAAATTAGAAATATAATATTTGATAATGTAAGTATTACAAATATAGGAAATGTATTTGGAACAGGAACAGTTTGTGGTATTAATTATGGAGTAATAGAGAATTGTGGAGTAAGCTCAGGAAATATAATGACTAAAATGAATGTGAATATGCGTATCAACAATTACGCTGGTGGAATATCAGGAATAAATGAGAATATGATAAAAGGTTGTTACAATCTAGCTGAGGTTAGTGCTTCAAGAACTAGTATTCCAGAACAATGGTCGCTTGGTGGTGGAATTAGTGGATGTATAGAGAAGAATGGAACAATAGAAAATTGTTATAATACAGGAAAAATAACTAGTATACGTGAGGTTGTTTCAGGAAGAGTTGCAACAGGTGGCATATGTGGATTTTCAAACAAAATAATGATAAAAAATAGTTATAATATAGGAAGTATAGGTCATACAAATGGAGCAACTGAAATACAAATAGCAGGGATTGTGGGAAGAAATGGAGACGGAAATGGAAAAGCTAGTATAGAGAATAGTTATTTTTTAAATACAAAAACAAATTTATTAATGTATGATTGGAATGGAGGAGGTTATACTCCAATAGCAAGAAATGGAAAAAGTGAAAATGATATGAAAAATGAAAGTTTTATTTTGGAATTAGGAGATGCATTTATGCAAGATGTGAAAAATGAGGATGGAACATGGAAATATAATAATGGATATCCTATATTAAAATGGCAAATAAATGAATAAGAAGTAATACAAATATTCTTAAAAAACATTAAATAAATACATTAAAAAAGAAGAAGCTCAAGTGTAAGTTCAATAAAATTTAATAAAAAAATAAATGAAAACGATTGACAAAAGATAGAAAAGATGATTATATATAGCTATGCTACTAAATAGTGTGGCTATATATTTTATCTAAAAAATTTATATTAAATAAAATTATATCAAAGATACTTAAATCAAAGGTAATCAAATTCAATGTCTCTAATAAATTCAAAGAAAAAATTAAGAAATAAAATAAATGAAAAGGAGGATAAAAGCGTTAATAAGTATATAGACATCTTTTTAGTATGCAAATTTATAAAAAATTAGTAATTATCTAATTGTGAAAGGACAAAAAATGGAGAAAAGAAAAGAAATAAAAATATTATCACCTAAATTGGATGTAGTATTTGGAGCATTATTTGGAGAAAAAGGAAGTGAACAAATAACAAAAAAATTTTTAGAGAAAATATTAGATAAAAAAATAGGAGAAATAAATTTAGATCAAAATGTAATATTGAGGAAAGAATTTAAAGAAGACAAATTTGGAATATTAGATATATTAGCAAAAATAGAGCAAAAAGAACAATGCAATATAGAATTACAAATAGTAGATAGAAAAAACATAATAGAAAGAATATTATATTATTGGAGTAGATTATATAGTAGACAAATAAAGGAAGGAGAAAACTATAAAATATTAGGCAAAATAATAATAATATTAATAACAGATTACGAAATAAATGAAACAAAAGGATTAGAATATCATAGTAGTTGGAAAATAATAGAAGAAAAGATAAGAAAAAAAGTATTGACAGATAAATTAGAAATACATATAATTGAAATACCAAAAATAAAAGAGCAAGAAAAAGAAGAAGATGAACTACTAGATTGGATATATTTTTTAGAAGATCCTAATTCAGAGAGGGTAGAAAAAGGTATGAAGAAAAATAAAGAATTAAAAGAAGCAAAAGAAAAGCTAATCCAGATAAGTGCAGACGAAAGAATGCAAAGAATAGCAGATTTAAGACAAAAAGCAATAATGGATGAGAAGGCAATATATGATAAAGGATTAGATGTTGGAATAGAACAAGGAATAGAAGATAATAAAAAAGAAATAGCAAGAAAAATGTTAAAAGAAAATATAGAGGTAGATATTATAGAGAAAGTGACAGATTTAAGTAAGGAAGAAATAGCAAGAATAAAGCAAGAAAAATAATATTTACTATAAGTATAAATATGCGAAAAGAAGCTATACAAACCTATAATAAGTTATAGGAAATGTATAGTTTTTTTATACTAAAAGTAAAAAAAGCTTAGTATAAAGAAGAAATACTAATAAACAGATAAAGTATTAAAATAATTAAGTAGAAACAATTTATGAAAACATATAACACAATAAGAATAATATATAAACACTAAAAGTAAAATATTTAATTGACTTAAGAAATAAACAAATATATAATATGAATATAATTGAAAAAGCAGGAAAAAATAAGATGAAAGAAGCAAAGGAGAAAGAAGAGAATGAGAATAAGAGTTAAAACAAAAAAATTAAATAAATATGTAAGAAAAAATAAAGCAATAACATTAATAGCATTAATAATAACAATAATAATACTGTTAATTCTAGCAGGAGTAACAATTAGATTAATAATAGGAAATGAAGGATTAATAGGAAAAGCGCAAAAAACAGGAGAAGCATATTTAGAGCAAGAAGCAAGGGAGAAATTAGAAATAGCATTAGCAGATTTGCGAATAGATAAATATAGAGATAGTAGTTATAATAGTGAAGAATATATAGATAACAAATTAGAAAAACAAGAAATGATAGTAATAGGAGATATAGTAATAGTAAACGATTGGAAATTTGAAATAGATAGAAGTGTGCCTAAAATAGGAAATAGTTTAGGAAAAGGAACACAAAATGAAGAAATAAAAATAAGAGCAGAAGCAAAAATAAGAGAAGACTATGTAAATGCAAATATATTAGCAAACATAGAATATGAAGGAACAATAATTGAAATTATAGTAAAAGGTCAAATAATAGAAATACCAGAAAAAGTAGATGGAGCATATGTAATAAATAAAGAAATAACAGAAAATGGCATATATACAATATATGCAAAAGATGAAAATGGAAACTACAAAATAGCAAAAGTAGAAGTAACAGACATAACAGAAGATATGGACATATGGAACAGGCAAGATATGGAAAATTTTAGAGATAAAGTAAATGCAGGAAGAACATTTGAAGGAAGAACAGCACGAGTAATGGCCGATATAGACTTAGAAGGCTCAGAAGCAAATAAGTGGGTAGCAATTGGAACAGATACTATAAGTTTTAAAGGAACATTTGAGGGAAATTATCATAAAGTAAATAATTTATATATAAATGATAATAAGGTATTTTTAGGATTTTTTAGAGCTACAAGTCAAGAAACGAAAATTAGAAATATAATATTTGATAATGTAAGTATTACAAATGTTGGAAATGTAATTGGAACAGGAAGTATTTGTGGTGCGAATTATGGAGTAATAGAAAATTGTGGAGTAAGATCAGGGAGTATAGTAACTAAAAAAAATGTAAATAATAGTGAAAATGATTACACGGGTGGAATATCAGGACTAAGCTATAATTGCATAAAAAAATGTTATAATTTACTCGATATTGTCGATTCGGTAACTATTAATAATTTTTGGTCAACAGTAGGAGGAATTTGTGGAGCTAATTTAAATGGAACAATAGAAAACTGTTATAATAAAGGTAAAATAAAAAGTATGCATGAAAATGGCGCAGGAATTATAGCAACAGGTGGAATAAGTGGATTTACAAGAAATACAGTTATAAAGAGTTGTTATAATAATGGAGATATAAGTTATGCAAATGGAGCAGATATAATACAAATAGGTGGGATAGTAGGAAGAAATGGAGATCATTTAGGGAGAAGTAATATAGAAAATAGTTATTTCTTAAACACAAAAACAAAAATATTAGCAAATACATGGAATGGAACAACATATAATGCTATTACACAAAATGGAAAAAGTGAAAATGATATGAAAAATGAAAGCTTTGTTGTGGAAGTAGGAGATGTATTTATGCAAGATGTGAAGCGTGAGGATGGAACATGGAAATATAATAATGGATATCCTATATTGAAATGGCAAGTAAATAAATAAGATAAAATAATATGGTTGTATAGTTTAAACAATCATATTATTTTTATGATGTAATGTAAGTAATAGATATTAATTTTTTCTTAAAAAAATCCACTACAATAGTTGAAAAAAAACTCTCTTTGTGGTATAAGATAGATAGGAAATTTATATTAAATAGAAAGAAGCTTTTATGAAGAACATTAAGGATTATAATTTAGAAGAATTAAAACAACAATTTATTGATTTAGGTGAAAAAACATATAGAGCAGAGCAAGTTTTTAAGTGGTTATATACTAGTAATATTACAAGTTTTGATGAAATGACTAATTTGTCTTTGGACTTAAGAAATAAATTAAAACAAAATTTTAATATGTGTGTATATAATATTTTAAAAAAGCAAGAATCATCTGATGGTACAAAAAAATATTTATTTGATGTGTTAGATGGAAATGCTATAGAAACTGTTCTTATGGAATATAAACATGGGAAATCTTTATGTGTTTCATCTCAGATAGGATGTAAAATGGGGTGCAAATTTTGTGCATCAACTGGAGCAAAATTTGAAAGAAATTTAACTTCTGGGGAGATTGTAGAACAAGTATTAGCAGTACAAAGAGATGAAAATATTAAGATATCTAATATAGTATTTATGGGAATTGGAGAACCATTAGATAATTATAGTAATGTATTAAATGCTATAAGAATATTAAATAATCAAAAAGGATTAAATATCGGTGCACGACATATTAGTATTTCAACAAGTGGACTAGTACCTAAAATATACGATTTAGCAAAAGAAGAATTACAATGCACTTTATCTATATCTTTACATGCAACAACAAACGAAAAAAGAAGCGCAATGATGCCTGTTAATAATAAATATAGTATAGATGAATTATTAAAAGCTTGTAAATTTTACATAGAAAAAACTAATAAAAGAATATCATTTGAATATGCACTTGCAAAAGATAATAATGACAATTTAGAAGATGCAAAAGAGCTTGTAAAATTACTAAAAGGAATGATATGTCATGTAAATTTAATACCAATAAATAAAATAGAAAATGGAGAATTTATAAAAAGTACAAATGAAAATATAATAAAATTTAGAGATTACTTAAACGATAATGGAATAATAGCAACAATAAGAAGAGAATTAGGTTCAGATATAGATGCAGCATGTGGACAATTACGACGAAAGAACTTAAGAAATTAGAGGTGAAATAATGAAAGTTTTTGCAAATACAGACGTTGGAAAAGCACGAGAAATGAATCAAGATTACTACTATATATCACCACCAGAACAAGAAATACAGTTATTCATATTAGCAGATGGTATGGGTGGCTATCAAGGAGGAGAAATAGCAAGTAGACTTGCTACAATTTCTGTAAAAGGATATATAGAATCAAACTTTTTTCAAATAGAACATGATAAAGAAAGCATACAAAAATTAGTATTAAGTGCAATAGAATATGCAAATATGGTAGTATATGAAAAATCAAAAGAATCAAAAGATTTAGAAGGCATGGGTACTACAATTGAAGTATGTCTAATATATAATAATAAAGCATATATTGGTCATATAGGAGATAGTAGAATTTATAGAATTAGAAAAGACATAATAAGAAAAATTACAAAAGACCATAGCTATGTAGAAGAATTAATAAAAGATGGAACAATAACAAGAGAAGAATCTTATACACACCCAAAGAAAAACATGCTTATGAAAGCATTGGGATGTACATCATTTGTAGAACCAGATATAACAGTAAAAGGATTCTTAAAAGAAGATGTAATATTTATGAACTCAGATGGATTAACCAATATGGTAACAGAAAATGAAATACATAGTTATATAAAAGAAGATGTAGAAAAAGCAATAAATAGACTAATAAATAGGGCAAATGAGTTAGGCGGTTATGATAATATAACAGCTATACTAATATACAATAATTAGAGTAGATAAATCAAAGGGAGAGATGAAAATGAAATTAGAAGGTAGACTATTAGGAAATAGATATGAAATTATCAAGCAAATTGGTAATGGTGGAATGGCAACAGTTTATAAGGCAAAATGTCATGTATTAAATAGATTTGTAGCTGTAAAAATATTAAGAGATGAATTTACAACAGATAATGAATTTATAAAAAGATTTAACTCAGAAGCTCAAGCAGTTGCAAGCTTGACACATCCTAATATTGTTTCTGTTTATGATGTAGGAAATGAAGCAGACTTATATTATATAGTAATGGAATTAGTACAAGGAAAAACATTAAAAGAAATAATATTAGAAGATGGAATGTTATCATGGAAATGGTCTGTAAATGTAGCAATACAAATTGCATCAGCATTAGAAACTGCACATAAAAACAACATAGTTCATAGGGATATTAAGCCACATAATATAATAATTACAGAAGATGGAGTAGCAAAAGTTACAGATTTTGGAATAGCAAAAGCTGTATCAAATTCTACAATTACAGCATTTGGTACAACAATTGGTTCTGTACACTATTTTTCACCAGAACATGCACGTGGAGGATACACAGATGCAAAATCCGATTTATATTCTTTAGGTGTAGTAATGTATGAAATGTTAACAGGAAAAGTACCTTTTGAAGCAGATACACCTGTATCAATTGCATTAATGCATATGCAAGAAAAAGCAGTAGAGCCAATAATATTAAATCCATCTATACCAACTGCTGTTAACAAAATTGTAATAAAAGCAATGCAAAAAGATACAAATTCAAGATATTCTAGTGCTTCTGAGATGCTAAGAGACTTAAATTTAGCAATGAAAAATCCAGATGGAAATTTTGTTGTAATGAAAAATGAAAATGATTTTCCAACACAAAAAATACCTACAATGTATGATAAAACTATAAAAAAGGAAGAACAAGATGAAGAAAATGTAAAAGAAGAAAGAAAAGGATTTATAGGATTTATAAAAAGGCATAAAGTGTTATCATTCATAGTAGGATCAGTATTACTATTTGTGTTAACAATAGGTTTAACATATTTTGGTTTAAAAAAGGTATCTCCAAAAGATGTACAAATACCAAATGTTGCAAATTTATCTAAAGAAGAAGCCAAAAAGATGATAGAAGAAGCAAACTTAATATATGAAGAACAACCAGAAGAATATAGTCCAGAGGTGCAAGAAGGATATGTAATAAGACAAGATCCAGCATATATAGATAATTATAAAATAAAAGAAAAAACAACAATAAAAGTTGTTATAAGTAAAGGGCAAGAGATAACAACAGTACCAAGAGTAATAGGAATGGAAAAAGAAGAAGCAATTAGAACATTAGAAGAAGCAAATTTACTTGCAGAAGTAATTGAAGAAACAAGCCAAAAAGTACAAGAAGGATATGTAATAAGCCAAGAAACAGAAGCTAAAACACAAGTAAATGCAGGTGAAACAGTAAAAATACATGTAAGTATAGGGACAGGAATAGAACAAGTAAGTGTACCATCATTAGTTGGAAAAACTTTAGCAGATGCACAAAAATTAATATCAGATGCAAAATTAAAAGTAAAACAAATTATAGAAACAGAAGATTCTACAAAAGATGATGGAAAAGTACTAAAACAAGATATTGAGGCAGGTAGTACAGTAGATGTTAATACAGAAATTACATTAACAGTTAATAAGTTACCACAAATAAAGAAAGGAACAGTAAAAGTTAATGTTAAATCTATAAGAGGATATGAACCACCTAAACCATCAAACACAGTATCAAATAATACTAATAATGTACCTACAACACCAACAGGACCAGAGAAAGTAAAATTAAGAGTAACAGTAAATGATGAACAAGTAGAAGAAAAAGAAGTAAGTGAAGCATCAACAAATGAAAATATATCAATACAAGGTATAGGAACAGTTACTGTAAAAGTATATATAAATGGTAATCTAAAAAGAACAGAACAGTTTAATCTAAATAGCAGTAATACATTAACAATAGAATAATAAAAGAGGTAGAGCACTGTTTTAGGTAATAACCACACTATTAGTGCTCTATTTTATACATGGAGGAATAATGCTAAAAGGAATTATAGTAAGTATTGTATCAAATACATATATAGTAGAAAACAATAACGAATTATATGAATGTAATGCAAGAGGGAAATTAAAAAAAGATGATATTTTACCTGTTGTAGGTGACAAAGTATTAGTAAATATAATTGATATAGAAAGTAAAAAAGCAGTAATAGAAGAAATATTACCAAGAGAAAATTATATAAAAAGACCAAAACTTGCTAATATTACCAAATTGTTTTTAGTACTATCTGCAAAAATGCCAAAGCCAGATCTATTGATGTTAGATAAACAATTAGCTTTTGCAGAATACTTAAAAATAGATCCTATAATAGTAATAAACAAGATAGATTTAAATGATGTAGAACAAATAGAAAAAATTTACAAACATATTGGATATACTATCATAACAACTTGTGCAAAAACTAATTTAGGAGTAGACCAAATAAAAAAAGAATTAAATAATAATATAAGTGCATTTTCAGGGAATTCAGGAGTAGGAAAATCTACATTATTAAATAATATATTTAAAAGTGAAATTACAAAAGAAGGTGAAGTAAGCAAAAAAAACAAGAAAGGAAAAAATACAACTACAATAACTAAATTGTATAAATTAGATGAAAACGAATATATAGCTGATACACCACGGATTTTCTACATTTGATATATACGAAATAGGAAGTAAAGATTTATATAAATACTTTAGAGAATTCAAAGAAAATGAAAAACAATGTGAATTTGTAGGATGTACACATATAAAAGAACAAAATTGTGGAATAAAAAATGCATTACAACAAGGAAATATATCACAAAACAGATATAATAATTATATAAAAATATATGAAGATTTAAAAGATAAGGAGGAATATAAATGGTAGAAATATCAACATCAATATTAAATGTAGAAAAAGAAAAAGCTACACAAGTTTTTTATGATTTAGAGGTGGCACATACAGACTATTTTCATATAGATATAATGGATGGAAAGTTTGTACCTAGTAATACAAAAGAACAAATGCTAGAATATACAAATAGCATAAAACAAATATCAAATGTACCATTAGATGCACATTTTATGGTAGAAAATGTAAAAGAAGAAATCGATAAATATATTCCATTCGAACCAAACATCATAACATTTCATTACGAAGCAACTAAAAATAAAGAAGAAATTATGGAACTAATAAACTACATAAAACAAAACAACATAAAAGTAGGAATATCTGTAAAACCAGATACACAAGTAGAAAAAATATATGAATTCTTACCATATATACACATGGTTTTAATAATGACAGTAGAACCAGGAAAAGGTGGACAAAAACTAATACGGAGCAACATTAGAAAAGATAGATAAATTAAAAAATTATATTATAGATAATAATTTAGAAGTAGATATAGAAGCAGATGGAGGAATAAATAAAGATACAGTACAAGATGTAAAAAAAGTGGGAGTAGATATAATTGTTGCAGGAAGTGCAATAGTAAATAGCGATAATTACGAAAAAACAATAAAAGAATTAAAAACTGAGTGATAAATAATCATTCAGTTTTTTAATTTTGGTAATTTTTTAGTAAAATCAAAATCATATTAATATTAAAAAATTGTCAAAAAAGATATTGACATTTATAAATCTATATAGTATATTAAAATGCAAAGGGCTACGGAAACTGAAGGAAAGGAGGTATAAAAATGGAAAAAATTTTACAAGAAATTCTTTATGAAACAAGAGAAATAAAACAAGGACAAAACATCTTACTACAGAGAGTTGAAAAACTAGAACAAGGACAAAATGAACTAAAAGAAAATCAAGAAAAAATGCAAAATGACATAGAAGAGTTAAAAGAAAACCAAGAGAAGATGCAAAATGACATAGAAGAGTTAAAAGAAAACCAAGAAAAGATGCAAAATGATATAGAAGAGTTAAAAGAAAACCAAGAGAAGATGCAAAATGATATAGAAGAGCTAAAAGAAAACCAAGGAAAGATGCAAAATGACATAGAAGAGCTAAAAGAAAACCAAGAAAAAATGCAAAATAATATGGAAGATTTTAGAAAAGACCTAGATAAACTAAATATAAGACAAGAAAAGATGCAGATAGTGTTAAATCATATACAAGAAAAGCAAAAAGAAACTGAAGAAACTATAGATTGCATTTTTGAAGTTACTTCTACTATTGAAAGAGTCACCTCACAATGGAATGATATAAACACCAGAAAAATAAAAAATTAAAAATTGATTAAAATAGATTAAAACAGTTGTAATATTTTAGAAAAATTGGTATACTTAAGTAGCAATATTTTAAGTATACTAATTTTTATTATAAATAAATTTTTAAGGAGGAAAAAATATGGAAAATGAAAATGTAAATGAAGTAGAGGTTTTAAATGAAGAGGTTGCACTAGAAAGTAACGATAACAATGAAATTAGAATAGCAGATGATGTTGTTGCAGTTATTGCAGGTGTTGCAGTGTCAGAAGTACAAGGAGTTTCATCAATGGCAGGAGGATTTGCAGGAGGAATATCAGAAGTATTAAGTGGAAAGAAGAATTTATCAAAAGGAATTAAAGTAGAAGTAGGAGATAAAGAAACAAAAATAGATGTTAATATTATAGTTGAATATGGTACAAGAATACCAGATATAGCATTTGAAATTCAAAATAGAGTAAAAAAAGCAGTTGAAACTATGACAGGATTAAAGGTAATAGAAGTAAATGTACATGTTCAAGGAGTTAATACAGATATAGTGACAGATGAACAAAAAGAAGAAAATAATAATTAGTAACAAGAAAGGAAACATAAGATATGAAAATATTAGATAAAATAGCATTAGTACTATTTTCAAGTATAATGTTAATAATATCTGTAATTCTATGTTTACTTATATTTGGATGGGTTGAATTATCATCAGTAAATACATTTTTCAAATTTTTACTAAATGATAATTTATCTTCTAATATTACACTAGGAATTTCCATAATTCTAATGTTGCTTTCAATAAAATGTATATTTTTTGATTATAATACAAAACAAGACACAATGTTAGAAAAAGGAGTTTTACTAGAAAATGAAAATGGAAAACTATTAATTTCAAGAGAAACTATACAAAACTTAGTAAATGGAGTTATAAAAAAATGTAAATCTGCTGAAGAAGTTACGACAAAAGTAATTCTAAGTAAAGAAAATAAAGTAGATATAGAAGTTACAATGTACGTATTACAAGATGCAATAATAAAAGATTTATCAAATAATTTACAAATACAAATAAAAGAAACTATAAAAAAATCTTTAGACTTAGATGTAAGACAAGTTAATATAAAAATAAAGAATGTTGCCCAATCACAACAAATAGTACAAGAGTAGGAGATTAATATGGATGGTTTTAAGAATTTTATAAGTGAATACAAAGGAGCTATAATAGGAGGAGTAATTGCATTTATTATATTATGTACTAGACTATATGAACTGATTGTAGGAATTATCTTAGTT
The DNA here is from genome assembly GCA_948468275.1 of uncultured Clostridium sp. GTDB lineage: Bacteria > Bacillota > Clostridia > TANB77 > CAG-508 > RGIG8482. The sequence continues at coordinate 11,963 of CAOKHI010000032.1, forward strand.
GCAATAGGAATATTTATAGGAAATTATGTACAAAGAAATAAATATGATGTAAAAGAAAAATTAAAAAAGATGATAGATAGAATGTAATAGGCTTGTAAGAAAGGAATTATAATTATGAAAAGGTCAGCAGCAAGAGAAAAAGCTTTTAAATATTTATATAGTATAGAAATACAACATGAAAAATCTATGGAGCAACTTGAATTATATATGATTAGCAATGACATTACAGACGATAAAACTAAAGAATATATAATAGACATTGCCGAAGGAATAAGTAAAAATGAAAATGACATACAGGAATTAATAAATATCAATTTAAAAGAAAAATGGCAAATAGAAAGAATATCAAAAATAAATTTAGCATTATTAAAACTTGCAATATACGAAATATTATATAAAGAAATACCATATAAAATAGTAATAAATGAAGTAATAGAACTAGCTAAAAAATACAGTGATGATAATTCTCGTTCATTTATAAATGGAGTGCTTGCAAGCATTGTAAAACAAAAACTAAGTGATTAATTATTTAAAATGGCGAAGAAAAGTAAAATACATTTTCGCCAATTTTAAATTTATAAGGAGAAATAAAACATATGAAATATGAGCCAATATCAGTTACAGAACTAAATAAATATATAAAAGAAAAAGTAGCAAGTGATGAATACTTAAATAATGTTTTAGTAAAAGGAGAAATATCCAATTTTAAAAATCATTATACAGGGCATATGTATTTTACACTAAAAGACGATAATTCATTAATTAAATGCATAATGTTTAAATCTTTTGCACAAAATTTAAAATTTATGCCAAAAGATGGAATGAAAGTTATGGTATTTGGAACAGTTGCAGTATTTGAAAGAGATGGAGTATACCAAATATATTGTAAGGCAATGCAAGAAGAAGGAATGGGAAGCCTATATACAGCATATGAAGAACTAAAGGCCAAACTAGATAAAGAAGGATTATTTAACCAAAGTCATAAAAAAACATTACCATATATGCCCAAAATAGTAGGAGTATTAACATCTCAAACAGGTTCTGTAATAAGAGATATAATAAATGTAAGCACAAGAAGAAATCCTAATGTATATATACGATTATTTCCAGTACCTGTACAAGGCGGAGGAGCAGCACAAAAAATTGCAGAAGCAATAAAATATATGAATAAATATAATTTAGCAGATGTATTAATTTTAGCAAGAGGAGGAGGATCATTAGAGGACTTATGGCCATTTAATGAAGAAGTAGTTGCAAGAGCAATATATGAATCTACACTTCCAATAATATCAGCTGTAGGACATGAAACAGATTTTACAATAGCAGATTTTACAGCCGATTTAAGAGCACCAACTCCATCAGCAGCTGCTGAACTTGCAGTACCAGATATAGAAGAAATAAAAATAAAACTGTATAATTATAATAATAGATTAAAATTATCATTAAGAAAAAAAGTAGAATTAATGAGATTAATGTATGAAAAATGTATGGCAACAAGGGCATTTAAAGAACCATTGCAAAACATAAACGAACAATACATTAGGTTAGACATGAATATAAAAACAATACAAAATGCTGTAGTATTAAAACTAAAAGATAGTAAAAATAAGGCGTTAAATACAATTTCAAAATTAGACACATTAAGTCCATTAAAAACATTAACAAGAGGATATTGTATAGCACAAAATAAAAATAAAATTATAAAATCAATAAAAGATATAAAAGAAAGTGATGAAATAACACTAAAATTTACAGATGGACAAAAACAAGCTAAAATATTATAAAAAATTATATATAAGTTAGTAAAAAATATTAGAAAGGATTAAAAACATGGAAGAAACAAATTTTGAAGAAACCATTAAACAATTAGAAACAATAGCAACACAATTAGAAAAAGGAGACTTAAATTTAGATGAATCTGTATCTAAATTTGAAGAAGGAATGAAATTATCTAAAAAATGTAGTAAAATTCTTGAAGATGCAGAAAAAAGAATTACAATACTTTTAAAAAATGATAATGAATTAACAGAAGAAAACTTTACAGCTACAGAATAGATTAAAGCATAAATTAGAAAGGGGAAAACATGGAGGAGATAACACAATATAAATACTTATATGTACCATTTTTATTATGGTTTTGCATACAAGTATTTAAAGTAATATATGACTTAATTACTACGAAAAAATTTAATTTTAAAAGAATACTAGGAGCAGGAGGAATGCCTAGTTCACATTCTGCAGTAGTTACATCGCTTGCTAGTCTAATAGGAAAATATCAAGGAATAACATCACCAATATTTGCATTGGCAGTTATATTTTCATTTATAGTGATGTATGATGCAGCAGGAATAAGAAGAGCAGCTGGAAAGCAAGCAAAACTTTTAAACAAAATAATTGAAACACCAGGACTAACTACTGTACAAGTACAAGAAAAACTAGTTGAAGTATTAGGTCATACGCCAGTTCAAGTATTTGTTGGAGCATTAATAGGAGTAACAGCTGGAATTTTATTATAGAAAGGATGATAAAAATATGGGAGATATTGAAATTGCAAGAGGTGTAAAATTAGATAATATTGCAAAAATAGCAAAAAAAATAGATATAGATGAAGAATACTTAGAAAATTATGGAAAATATAAAGCGAAAATTTCAGATAAAATATTCGACAAAATAGGAAATAACAAAGATGGAAAATTAATATTAGTCACAGCAGTTAACCCAACACCGTTAGGAGAAGGAAAAACGACAATATCAATTGGACTTGCAGATGGGCTATCTGAAATAGGAAAAAAATCAATTTTAGCATTAAGAGAACCATCATTAGGACCAGTATTTGGAATTAAAGGAGGTGCAACAGGTGGAGGATATGCACAAGTAGCACCAATGGAAGATATAAACTTACACTTTACAGGAGATATACATGCAATAACATCTGCTAATAATTTATTATCAGCCATGATAGACAATCATATATATTTTGGAAATGAGTTAGGCTTCAAAGAAGTAGTATGGAAAAGATGTGTAGACTTAAACGATAGACAATTAAGAAAAATAGAATGTGGGTTATCAGGAGAAAAAAATGTAGAGCCAAGAATGGATGGATTTGATATAACAGTTGCCTCAGAAATAATGGCAATATTATGTTTATCTAAAGATATATACGATTTAAAAGAAAGAATAGGAAATATAATAATTGGATATAACGAAAATAATGAACCAATTAAAGCAAAAGATTTAAAAGCACAAGGTAGTTTAGCAGTATTATTAAAAGATGCAATAAAACCAAATTTAGTACAAACATTAGAACATACACCAGCATTAATACATGGTGGACCATTTGCAAACATTGCACATGGATGTAATAGTATAATGGCAACAAAAATGGCATTAAAATTAGGGGACTATGTAGTTACAGAAGCAGGATTTGGAGCAGATTTAGGAGCAGAGAAATTTATAGACATTAAATGTCGAACAGCAGGAATAAAACCATCAGCAGTAGTATGTGTTGCAACAATGAAAGCATTAAAATATCATGGTGGTGTTAGTAAAGATGATATAAAAAAAGAAAATCTTGAAGCATTAGAACAAGGAATTCATAATTTGTTAAGACATATAGACAACATAAAAAATAAATTTGGTTTAAATGTTATAGTAGCAATTAATAAATATATAGATGATACAGACAAAGAGATAGAATTATTAAGAACTAAATTAGAAGAGCAATCAATACACTTAAGCTTAGTAGAGGCTTGGGGAAAAGGTGGAAAAGGTGCAACAGATCTTGCAACAAAAGTAGTAGATTTATGCGAGAAACAAGACAATTTACAATATATGTATGAATTAGAAGATAACATCAAAACAAAAGTAGAAAAAATAGCTACAAAAATATATGGAGCACAACAAGTTGAATTCTCAAAACAAGCATTAGATGAAATGCAAAGGATAGAGAAATTAGGTTATGGTAATTTACCAGTATGTATTGCAAAAACACAATATTCTTTTTCTGATGATCCAAATAATTTAGAATGTAAAGAACCATTTACAATACATGTATCAGAAATAAATTTAAGAACAGGAGCAGGATTTATAGTAATACTAACAGGTAAAATATTCACAATGCCAGGGTTACCAAAAGTACCATCAGCAGAATCAATAGATATAGATGAAAATGGAAACATTGTTGGAATATTCTAATTACAAATAAAATAATAGGTGAATTTATAATGGATAATAATGATAAAATATTAAAATTTTTAGCATATAATGGAAAAGTAAGTATAATATGTGCAGATACTACATATTTAGTAGAACAGGCAAGACTAATTCATGACTTAAGTCCTGTGGCAACAGCAGTATTAGGAAGAGTATTGACAGTATCTAGTATGATGGCTACTAATATGAAAGGAAATAAAGACAAATTAACAATACAAATAAAAGGTAATGGACCAATTGGTAGTATAGTTGCAGTTGCCAATAGTAGCTCTGATGTAAAAGGTTATGTAGAAAATCCTATTATAGATTTGCCACTAAAAGAAAATGGAAAATTAGATGTAGGTGGAGCAGTGGGCACAAATGGCTTTTTAAATGTTATAAAGGATATAGGGTTAAAAGAACCATATATAGGTATGGTGCCACTTACAACAGGAGAAATTGCACAAGATTTTACACATTATTTTTATATATCAGAACAGACCAATACTGCTGTAGCATTAGGAGTTTTAGTAACAAAAGATGGAGTAAAAGCAAGTGGAGGCTATATTGTATCTGCAATGCCAGATGCAACTGAAGATGAATTATTTATTTTAGAAAATAGAATAAAAGAAGCAAAGCCAATAAGTAAAATGATACAAGAAAATATGACATTACTTCAAATAGCACAAGATATAACAGGAGATATTAATGTAAAAATAATAAAAGAAGATATTATTCCAAAATATAAATGTGATTGTAGTAAAGAAAAATTTGAAAAAGCTATTATATCTATGGGAAAAGAAGAGATAGAAAGTATTTTTAAAACACAAGAGAATTTAGAAACAGTATGTCATTTTTGTAATAAAAAGTATAAATTCAGAAAAGAAGAGTTAGAGGAAATATTGTGAAAAAAGTATTATTAGGTATGAGTGGAGGCGTAGATAGCACAGCATCAGCAATATTGCTAAAACAAGCAGGATATGATGTTATAGGAGCTACTATGGAATTATGGAATGAAGAAAAAAACAACATTGGGTGTTGTTCAAACAATGCAGTAAAAGATGCTAAAAGAGTTTGCGATTATTTAAACATTCCACATTATACATTAAATTGTAAAGAACAATTTAAAAAATACGTAATAAAAGATTTTATAAATTGTTATGAATGTGCAAAAACTCCAAATCCATGTATAGAATGTAATAAACATATCAAATTTGATTTATTTTATAAAAAAGCATTAGAACTTGGATGTAATTACATATCAACAGGTCATTATGCAAAAGTAGAGTATTGTGAAAGATATAATCAACATGTTTTAAAAAAATCCAATGCAAAAACAAAAGATCAAACATATTTTTTATATGGTATACCAAAAGAAGTAATATCTAAAATAATATTTCCACTACAAAACTTTGAAACAAAAGAACAGATAAGAAAAATAGTAGCAAACAATAATTTAGAAATAGCAAACAAACCAGATAGTCAAGAAATATGTTTTATACCAAATAATAATTATACACAATTTTTATTAGATAATTTAAACAAAGAACATACTAGAGGACAAATAGTAACAACAAATGGGGAAATCTTAGGAGAACATGAAGGATTAATTTGCTATACAATAGGACAAAGAAAAGGACTTAAAATATCGTACAAAGAACCATTATATGTAATAAATTTAGATAAAAAAGAAAATAAAGTTATAGTAGGAACACAACAAGAGTTATATAAAAAAGAATTATACGCTACAAATTTAAATTTTTTGCTATCTAATAAAATTAATCAAACAATGCAAGTAACAGCAAAAGTAAGATATAGAGCAAAAGAAGCAAAAGCAACTATAAGTTATGTTGATAAAGACTATATAAAAGTAGAATTTGAAGAACCACAAAGAGCAATTACACCAGGGCAATCTGTTGTATTTTATATAGATGATATAGTTATAGGAGGAGGAAAAATTATATAATATTAGTAAATAAGCTCATGAAAGGAGAGGAAAAATGTTACTTGAAAAAATATTATTTAATATATTTGCATTTTCATTTTTTACAATAATTTTTTTTAAAATGATAAAAAGAAATGATACAAACTATGTAGCAATATTGTGTTTAGAAGCAATAGGAATTGCAATGGGATTTATTGAAATAATTTTTACATTAGAATATAGTTTAAATTTAAAAATAATAATGTATACATTAGCAATAATAATTCCAGCAATAATAATATTTATAGAATATAAAAAAGTAAATTTTTCTGAGCTTACATACCTTGCTTTAACTAAAATTGCATTATTATGTAATAATACAAAACAAGCCAAGAACTTCTTAATAAACCTTGTTAATAAATATCCAGAAAGTTATTTAGGGCATAAAATTTTAGCTGAAATTTATGAAAAAGAAGGTGGAATGAGAAAAGCAATAGATGAATATGTCCAGGTAATAGATATAAATAAAAAAGATTATGATTCATATTATAAAATATCATTTTTATTAAATGATTTAGGAAAAAAAGATGAAGCAGCCCAAATGTTAGAAAGTCTTTTAAAAAAGAAACCAGAGTATATAGATGCAACACAATTATTAGGAGATATCTTGTGTGAGCAAGAAAGATATAAAGAAGCAGCAAACATATATAATGAGGCATTAAAATATAATCCAAATAGTTATGAATTATATTATAATATGGGAATGGTATATACAATGTTAAATGATTTTAAAAATGCAAAAGACTGTTATGAAAAAGCAGCTACAATAAACACATTATTATATAATTCATATTATAATTTAGCACAAATTAATTTAATATTTAATGATTTAGAAGAAGCAGAAAAATTCTTCTTAAAAAGTGTAGAAGGAGAAGATGTAGAAGCAAAAGCATATTATGGACTAGCTAAAATTTGTATGCTAAAAGGAGATAAACAAAATGCCATAAGATATATAAATATAGCAATAGAAATGGATAATTTATTCTACAAAAAAGCAGAATCTGAGCCAATATTTATACCAATAAAAAGTTATATAAATTATCCAAACTTTGATGAAGAAAGAAAAATAAAAAATAATCTTACTAAAAAAGAAATGAAGACTCAAAAACATTTAGAAAAAACAACAAAATTAGTAGGAAAGCTAAGTTTAAATGGTATAAAAATAAAACAAGAAAAAGTTATAGATGAAAAAGAGCAACATGAGCGAGAATAGCTTAAAAACTTAAAACAAATAAAGTAATAACCATAAAACAATAGTAATATAATTATTTAGTGAAAGGAAAGTGATATTATTGATAAAAAATGTAGCCATAATAGGTGGAGATTTAAGAATTATAAAATTAGCATGTATGCTAGAAAAAGATGGCTTTAAAGTATCAACATTTGGATTAGAAAAAGCATATGAAATAAAAGCAAGTAAATGTGAAACAATAGCACAATGTGTAAAAGATGCAAATATAGTTATAGGAGCTTTACCACTTATTACTAATACTGAATATGTAAATATGCCATTTAGTGATGAAAAACTTCTAATAGCAGATTTATTAAAACAGATACAAGGAAAAACATTTATTGCAGGTTCAATAAAACCAGAAATATATGAACTAGCAAAACAAAACAATGTAAATATAATAGATATAGTAAAAAGAGAAGAATTTGCTATACTAAATGCAGTATCAACAGCAGAAGGAGCTATACAAGTAGCCATAAGTGAAACACCAAAAAATATACATGGAAATAATGTATTAGTAATGGGATTTGGAAGAATAGGAAAAATACTTGCAAAAATGTTAGATGGAATAGGTGCTAAAGTATCTTGTGAAGCAAGAAAAAATACAGATTTAGCATGGATAAAAGCATATGGATACATACCTGTTAATTTAAACCAATTAAAGGAAAATTTAAACCAATATGACATAATAATAAATACAATTCCATATATGTTATTAGATAAAGAAAATTTAGAACTAGTAAAAAAAGATGCACTAATAATAGATTTAGCATCAAATCCAGGTGGAGTAGATAGAACAGCAGTAAAAGAATTAGGAATAAAATTTGTATGGGCATTATCATTACCAGGAAAAGTATCACCAGTAACATCAGCAGAATTTATGAAAGAAACAGTATATAATATATTTAATGAAATAAATGTTACTATATAAAAAATCTTAGAATAATTGCTGTATCAAGTATAAGCGATTATTATCATAAGATTCTTCGATGAAATTTCTAAAGTGCAATTAAATTAATAACATTGTAAAAGAGCAATGTTCGCTTCTGCGATGTTATATAAACTTAAGATTGAAAGGAGAAATTATTTATGACAATTTTACAAGCAGTAATATTAGGAATAATACAGGGCCTAACAGAACTACTACCAGTATCAAGTTCAGCCCATTTAAATTTAATACCAACAATAGCAAATTGGAATATACCAGAAAGTTTTGATATAGCACTTCATTTAGGAACGTTACTTGCAATAACAATATTCTTTTTTAAAGACTGGATAGCATTAATTAAAGGAGGATATAACCAAGCAATAAAAAAGGAAAAATCGACAGAAGGAAAAATCTTTTGGTATATAGTAATAGCAACTATACCAACAGGAATACTAAGTTTAATTTTAGATAAAATATCTGATACAATCTGTGAGAAATTTGGAATAGAGATGTTAATGATAGCAATTGCACTTATTGTAATGGGAATTATATTATATATAGTAGACAAAAAATCTGAATCAAAAACAAAATATGAAGAAATAACATTTAAGCAATCATTTCTTATAGCAATATCACAAGCCATAGCAGCAGCATTTCCAGGAGTATCACGTTCAGGAATAACAATGACAGTTGCAAGAGCATTGAAAGTAGAAAGAGAAAGTGCAGCAAAATATTCATTTTTATTATCAACACCAATAATACTTGCAGCAGTGTTAGTTAGTATAACAGATTTTGAATTAACATTTGCATTTATATTAGGAGTACTTGCAAGTTTTATTGTAGGAATAGTAGTAATAAAATTCTTATTAAATTATCTAAAAAAAGGAAGTTTTAAAATATTTGCTATATATAGAGTAATATTAGGAATAGTAGTAATAGCATGGTTTTTTATGAAATAGAAAATATAAAAATAAAGAGGGCAAGTAATGAAGAAAATAGTAATTATAACAGTTACACTAATACTAATAATAATTATAAGCGTAATAACATATTTATACAAAGATCCTAAGATTGCAGTACTTTGTTATCACAATATAGCAACAATCAAAGAAAAAGAAAGTTTTCCAGAAGAAAAAGATTGGGTAATAGATGTAGAAAATTTTGAAGAACATCTAAAATACCTAAAAGAACACAACTATAAAACATTAACGATAAATGAATTTATACAATGGAAACAAGGAAAAATAAATTTACCATATAAAAGTGTATTAATCACATTTGATGATGGATTTTTATCTAATTATCAATATGCATTTCCATTACTAAAAAAATATAATATGAATGCAGTAGTATTTTTAATAGGAAACTATATGCAAACACAAAAAACAGCAAAGTGGGATGGAAATATAAAACAATATATGAATTTAGAGATTATAGAAAAAGCAAAACAAGAATATAAAAATATAGAATTTGCATCACATTCATTACAATTACATTATCATAACTCAATAAATGAAAAAACAAAAGAAGAGCTAATAAATGATTTAAATCAATTTAGTAAAAGCATTGTAAACACAAAAGCATATGCATATCCTTTTGGAGCATATAATTCTAATATGATAGATGCACTAGAGCAAGCCAATTATGAAATTGCATTTATATATGGACCAACTAAAAAAGAATATAGAAAAGCATCGAGAAAAGATGATATATATAAAATACCAAGGTTAAATGTATCATATGGTATGAGCAAATCGAAATTTGGGTTAAGACTTATACTTCCATTTTAAAAAAAATAGTGCCTTAAAAAGGCACTATATAAAACAAAATAAAAAAGAAAAACAAAAGAAGTATAATTATTTTAGCATAAAAAAAGTAAAAAATCAAATACTAAAAACATATAAAAAATAAGTGAACAATTAGATAAATAAAGATAAACAATAAATAATACCTAAAAACGAAAAAAAAATAACAAAAATCAAATTTGAAAAGTATAATAAATCTATGTTAATATAAAGACATAAACAAGATATTAAATTTTCCCTGCGTAGTACGATAGCAAGATATTTTAGAACCTACAAGTTTTGGAAAGGGGAGCCGAACTCTGAATATGGCGTGTATGCTTGCATTTATGTAAGAAACCCACAAGTATTTAGGTAAGCACCCACCTGTGTGAGTACAGGTCCATAAAATCTCTTGAACTGACGGCTAAGGTGGGGGATTTTTTTTATGCAAATATAAAACCTCAAGCATTAATAAGATAATGCTTGAGGTTTTAACAAATCATAATCTTAAATTAATATTTGTATAAATGAACAAACATTACTCTTTAGGTATTTCTAAAGACTCACTAAACTCCATAAAATTGTAAAAATATTTTATTGAATAAGATAATCAACAAAAACTTATTATGCAAACAAACACACAACAACAGAAAATATTACAAACACTAAAAGTGTGAAAAATGTTGACAATAAAAAATAAATA
>CAOKHI010000033.1 GCA_948468275.1 uncultured Clostridium sp.
CCCGTGAGCTTGGAGGGCGAAATGAAAAAATAAAATATATTACTTAGCCGTAGCAGATTTTATTATATATGCTGTGAACTGTAACCCCAAAAGATATAGTTATTACTGAAATTCTTCGTTAAATCTTTATTTTTCATGCTTTTTGTGGTATAGTAGAATTATAGTTAATTATGTAGAAACATATAAAGAGAGGAAAAATCATAATATATGTATGATAATTGGGAAGAATTAGAAAATAGTATTGCCAGATGTAGAAGATGTAAATTGTGTAGTAATAGAACTAATATAGTATTTGGAGATGGAAATAAACAAGCAAAGCTTATGTTTATAGGTGAAGGGCCAGGAGCAGATGAAGATTTGCAGGCAATACCATTTGTAGGGAAAGCAGGCAAACTTATGAATATGGCATTTGATGGAATAGGAATAGTAAGAAGCAGTGTATATATAGCAAATATAGTTAAATGTAGACCACCATCAAATAGGAATCCAGAAGAAGATGAAGCAATTGCGTGCTTAAATTATCTAAGAAATCAAGTAATGTTAGTTAAGCCAAAAATAATTGTATTATTAGGGAGTGTAGCATTAAAAAATATATTAGGAAAAGAATATGGAATAACAGCATCTAGAGGAAAATGGGTAGAACAAAAAGGAATAATGTATATGCCAACTTGGCATCCAGCAGCATTATTAAGAGATGAAAACAAAAAAATAGAATTTTGGAAAGATTTAAAAATGGTAAAAGGAAGATTAGAAGAAATATCTAAATAACAAGGAGTAAGGAATTATGTTAAAAAATGCAGTAAAACATTTTTGTGTAATAACACACCATAAATGGGTAGTATTAAAATTATGCATAAAAGCAGGAATACCTTTAAGAGGTATGTTACATGATTTATCTAAATACACATTACCAGAATTTAGCCAAGGAGTAAAATATTTTGCTCAAGGCAAAAAAAGTCCAATATCAGTAGAAAAACAAAAAGAAGGATATTCCAAAGCATGGTTACACCATAAAGGAAGAAATAAACATCATTCAGAATATTGGCATGATGATACAGCTAAAATAAAAGATCCAATAATGCCATATAAATATGCATGTGAAATGGTATGTGATAAATTAGCAGCAGGAATAGTATATATGGGAAAAGATTGGACAAAAGAATATGAGCTACAATATTGGGAAAAAGAAAGACAAACAGCACAGTTAAATGAGAAATTGCAAGAGTTTGTAACAAAAGTATTAACACAAGTGAGTAAAGTGGGGATAAATGATACAGTGAGTAAAGAAAATTTGAGGAAAATTTATGATGAATGTGTTGGTATAGAAAAACAAGTATAGTGCTTGTTTTTTTTCTTAAAAAGCTGTATAATACAAAAATAATATAAAAATAGGAGATGAGGAGAATGCAAGTTAGTAAAGAGGAGATTTTGCATATTGCGAGATTGGCGGATTTGAATTTGAAAGAGGATGAGATAGAAAAGTATAGGGCAAATTTAGCAGATATTTTGAATTTTGCTAATATAGTAAATAATGCTCCAATAGATGGATTGGTTGAAACAATAGGTGCAAATGATGCAGTTAATGTTTTTAGAAAAGATGAAGTAGTAGATTGTGGATGTTCTAAAGAGGAATTGTTGCAAAATGCACCAGATGAACAAGAAGGTATGTTTAAAATACCAAAAGTAATTAATTAAAACAAATTTTAAGGAGGCAGATTATGGAACTATATGAGTTAAGTGTACATGAATTAGTAGAAAAATTGAAAAATAAAGAGATAACAATAGAAGAAATAACAAAATCATATATAGATAGAATAAATGAGAAAGAAAAAGATGTACAGGCTTTTATTACAATTACAGAAAAAGAAGCTTTAGAAAAATCAAAAATAATTAGTAAAGAAATAGAAGATGGAAAAATAGACAATCAACTTGCAGGAATTCCAATAGGAATAAAAGATAATATTTGTACAAAAGGTGTAAAAACTACATGTGCATCAAAAATGTTAGAAAATTTTGTATCGCCTTATGATGCAACAGTTATGCAGAAATTACATGATGAAAACATAATTAGTTTGGGAAAACTAAATATGGATGAATTCGCAATGGGAGGTTCAACAGAATATTCATATTTCAAGAAAACAAGAAATCCATGGAACCTAAATAAAGTACCAGGAGGTTCAAGTGGAGGTTCAGCAGCAGCAGTAGCAGCAGGAATGGTGCCATGGGCATTAGGAAGCGATACAGGAGGTTCAATTAGAGAACCTGCATCATTTTGTGGAATAGTGGGATTAAAACCAACATATGGTTTAGTATCAAGATTTGGTCTTGTAGCATTTGCATCTTCTTTAGACCAAATAGGAACATTAACTAAAGATGTTAAAGATTCTGCTATACTTTTAAGCATTATAGCAGGACATGACAAAAAAGATACTACATCAGCAAATATAGAGAAAAAAGATTATACTAAATGTTTAAAAAATGATGTTAAAGGATTAAGAATAGGAATACCAAAAGAATATTTTGCAGAAGGACTAAATCAAGAAGTACGAGATTCTATTAATGATGTAATAAAAAAATATGAACAATTAGGAGCAACAGTAGAAGAATGTTCTTTAAATGTAGCAGATTATGCATTAGCAACATATTACATAATAGCTTGTGCAGAAGCAAGTTCAAATTTAGGTAGATTTGATGGAATAAGATATGGATATAGAACAAGTAACTATGAAAATTTAAAAGATTTATACAAAAATTCAAGAAGTGAAGGATTTGGACAAGAAGTTAAAAGAAGAATAATATTGGGAACATATGTATTAAGTTCAGGATATTATGATGCATATTATAAAAAAGCACAACAAGTTCGTACTCTTGTTAAAAATGAATTCAAAAGAAATTTTGAAAAATATGATGTATTACTTGCACCAACAGCTCCAAATGTTGCATTTGGAATAGGCGAAAAAAGTGAAAATCCACTAGAAATGTATTTAGCAGATGTATGTACAGTACCTGTAAACATAGCAGGACTACCAGGAATATCTGTACCATGTGGATTAAACAAGGAAGGAATGCCAATAGGATTTCAATTAATAGGAAACCATTTTGCAGAAGAAACAATACTAAATGTAGCATATACATATGAACAAAATACAGATTTTAGAAAAAACAAACCACAATTTTTAAAATAAATGTTAATGTAAGGCAATTGAAGTATAAATATTGAAGTAGGAAGAGCTTGTTACTAGTTAAAAAATAATTGTTTAAACTAACCATCAAAAAAATTATTTAAACAACTATTTAATTAGTAGCAAATATTACTTGAAAAAAATTATAACAAATAAGGAGGAAAATAATGTCAAGACAAGATTATGAAGTAGTAATAGGATTAGAAGTCCATGCAGAATTATCTACAAAAACAAAAATATTTTGTTCATGTCCAACGCAATTTGGAGCAAAACCAAATACACACTGTTGTCCAATATGTATGGCACTTCCAGGAACACTTCCTGTACTTAATGAAAAAGTAGTAGAGTATGCAGTACGTGCAGGACTTGCAACCAATTGTAAAATATCTAAAGATAGTAAAAATGATAGAAAAAATTATTTCTATCCAGATCTTCCAAAATCATACCAGATATCTCAGTTTGATAAACCATTGTGCGAAGAAGGATATGTTGAAATAGAATTAGAAGATGGAAATAAGAAAAAAATTAGACTTACTCGTATTCATATAGAAGAAGATGCTGGAAAATTAAATCATGATGAATTTGGTGGAGGAACTTTAGTAGACTTAAATAGAGCAGGAGTACCATTAATAGAAATAGTATCAGAACCAGATATATGTTCAGCAAATGAAGCGGAAAGTTATTTAAGAAAATTAAAGTCTATATTAGAATATATAGAAGTATCAGATTGTAAAATGCAAGAAGGGTCATTAAGAGCAGATGTAAATGTTTCTGTAAAAAAAGTAACAGATGAAAAATTAGGAACACGTACAGAAATGAAAAATATGAATTCTTTTAGATCAATAGTAAGAGCAATAGAATACGAAGTAGATAGACAAATAGATGTATTAGAAGCTGGAGGAAAAATAGAGCAAGAAACATTAAGATGGGATGATGTATCTGGAAAGACATTTTCAATGAGAGATAAAGAAGATGCACAAGATTATAGATATTTTCCAGATCCAGATTTAGTTGCAATACGTCTTTCGGATGAATATATAGAAAATATAAAAAACACATTACCAGAATTACCAGAAAGTAGAAGAAAAAGATATATTGAAGAATATAACTTAAATCAAAGGGAAGCAAAACTTCTTACTGCTTCAAAATATTTATCTAATTTGTTCGAAGGATGTGTAAAAATATGTAATAATCCAAAAGCTACAAGTAATTGGATATTATCAGATATATCTAGAATTCTAAATGAAAAAGAATTAGAAGCAGATCAAATACCATTTACCAAAGAACATTTAGCAGAGTTAATAACATTAATAGAAAAAGGAACAATAAGTAGTACTATTGCTAAAAAAGTAGTAGAAGAATTGTTTGAAAATCCAGAAAGCCCAAGTAAAATAATACAAGAAAAAGGGTGGATTCAAATTTCTGATGAAGGAGCAATAAAAGAAATAGTAAAAACAGTACTTTCATCAAATCCACAATCAATAGCAGATTATAAAGCAGGAAAAGAAAGAGCATTAGGATTTTTAGTAGGACAAGCAATGAAACAAACAAAAGGAAAAGCAAATCCACAAATGCTTAATAAAATGTTAATAGAAGAGATAAATAAAATGTAAATTGTTAAAAATAAAATCACCTTTTGGTGATTTTATTTTTAACAAATTTGTTTTTTTATAGTATCAATTGCAATAGCACATATAATAAATTCTACTGCAAAAAATAAACTTAAGCGAAATACAGATAAACCTATGTAATATAAATCTGGTATGCTATGTAATTCATATATAAGCAATATTAGAATAGATAAAATACATACTGCAAAGGAAAATTTAAATCCATATTTTACAATTTTTTTAATTGTATCATCAAAAGAATTGAATTTTTCAATAAATAATTTAATCATATTAATTACCTCTAACTTTCCAAATATCACTATATAGATAATAACATAAAGAATAACTAAAATCAAAGGTAATTAATGTAAATCTAGTTTATGATATACCTTTTTTCCTTTTTTCAAAATAGCATATCCATCATTAAAATCAGCATCAGATAAAACATAATTTATATCTTCTATTTTAACATCATTTAAAGATATACCACCGTTGTGCAATTAATGTGCGAGCTTGACCTTTTGAAGGAGCTATATTAGTTAAAATAATAGCATCTAAAATAGATATATTAGCACAATCCACTTTAGTAGTTGGCATACTAGACAAATCCCCACTACCACCAAACAATGCATTTGATGCATCTTCAGCCATTTTTGCTTCTTCTTCTCCATGAATTAGTTTTGTAATTTCAAATGCTGCAATCTTTTTAGCTTCATTTATTTGTTCATCTTTTAAAGAGGAAAGTTTTTTTACTTCATCCATAGGTAAATAGGTGAGCATTCTTAAAACATCATATACTTCTGTATCTCCTATATTTCTCCAGTATTGATAAAACTCATATGGAGAAGTCTTTTTAGCATCTAACCATAAGGCACCATTAACTGTTTTTCCCATTTTTTTGCCTTCAGAATTAAGAAGAAGAGGACATGTAATACAAAAACTACCGTTTTTATGTATTTTACGGATTAAGTCAACACCAGCAAGCATATTAGACCATTGATCATCGCCACCAATTTGAACTTTACAACCTTTTTCTTCAAACAAATGCAAGAAATCATAACTTTGCATTAACATATAATTTAATTCAAAAAATGTAAGACCTTTTTCCATACGTTGCTTGAAACATTCAGCATCAAGCATTCTATTAACATTAAAATATACTCCATATGTTCGTATAAAATCCATATAATTTAGGTCTAAAATCCAATCACCATTATTTACAATAATAGCTGCATTATCACCATCAAAAGAAATAAATCTGCTTACTTGTTTTATTATATTATCAACATTTTTAGAAATATCTTCTTTTGAAAGCATTTTCCTCATATCTGTTTTTCCACTAGGGTCACCAATAAATGCAGTTCCACCACCAATTAATAATATAGGGGTATGACCACACTTTTGAAAATATGACATCATCATAAGAGGAATAAAATGTCCAATATGAATGCTATCAGCAGTAGGATCAATACCTAAATATACAGCAAATTTCTCACTTTTTGATATAGATTCAAATTCATCTTCAAAAGTTATTTGTTTAATTAAATCTCTTTGTTTTAAAACATCATAAATATTTTCCATATAGAAAACCTCCAAACATATATAAACAAAGGCAGTTATAACTGCCTGAAATTTATAAATTAATATTATTATTTATATTATTATTTATATTAGAAAATTCATTATTTTCTAAATATCTATTCAAATTTTTAACAGTAATTCCAGTATCAATAGAAATAGAATTTATAGAATTAGAATAATTTTCATTCTCAAAATAGTTATGCAATTTTGAAATTTCAAATCTATCTTTTGGTATGCAATTTTCACATACATTATTATCAGATAAAAAGAAATTACCACAACGACTACATTTTTTAAATTCCATATAACAATCCCCCTAAAAACATCAATAATCTTTATTATATGCATACATTGTATCACATTATTAGAAAAAATCAAATAAAAAATAAAAAAATGTCTTGACAATTTTTTATTTGAATATATAATAATTCATATTAAAAAACAAGGAGGAATAAAAATGAAAGCATATGTATGTAAAGTGTGTGGATATATACATTTAGGAGAAGAAGCACCAGAGAAATGTCCACAATGTGGAGCAGCAAAAGAAAAATTTGAAGTAAAAAAGGAAGATTCTAACAAATCTTATGTAGATGAACATGTAATAGGAGTTGCAAAAGGTTTAGATGAAGAAGTAGTAAAAGGATTAAAAGATAACTTTATGGGAGAATGTACAGAAGTAGGAATGTACCTTGCAATGAGTCGTCAAGCAGATAGAGAAGGATATCCAGAAATTGCAGAGGCATTTAAAAGATATGCATTTGAAGAAGCAGAACATGCAGCAAAATTTGCAGAATTATTAGGAGAGGTTGTATATCCAGATACAAAGAAAAATGTAATGCTAAGAGCAGAAGCAGAATGTGGAGCATGTATGGGAAAAAAAGAATTAGCAACAAGAGCAAAAGAATTAGGGTATGATGCAATACATGACACTGTACATGAAATGTGCAAAGATGAAGCAAGACATGGAAAAGGATTTGACGGATTATTAAAAAGATATTTTAATGCTTAATTAAAAAGATACATTTTTTTATAAATGTATTGGTATAATTAGTATATTAAGAAATTTAACAAAACTATACAAGAAAAAACTTATTGATTTTTCAAATAGTGATTATTATAAAAGATATGGTAAAAATTAAACCATATCTTTATAATATTAAAATAAAGCACTTGTAGGAATATATGTGTCATCAGGAGGGTATACAAATTCATTTTTTGGTTTATCACATTGTTTAATATCTTTTATTTCAATAATAGGAATAGTACCATGATAATCACCTTTAGTAATTTTACCAGTAATATTTACCCAAGTTCCATCAGAAAAATTAGAAGCATTTTTATAATCGCATAAAAAGCCCACTACTAAAGTTTGATTATCAGAACTAATTATCATATTTCTTGCTAGAACAAATTGAGTATTACTAAAATCGTAAACTCTATAAATATACCCAACAAAACTTATTTCTTGCCCAATATGTTCATCTAAATTATCATGTACAGATTTTAAAACATTAGTATAATTATCAGCAGAAATATTTGCAATATTAGGAATATTATTACAACCATCTGAACTTTTATAATTAAATATTTTATATACAGAAATGCCAGTAATCGCAATAATAACAATAAAAATAATAATAAAAACAATTTTAAAAATCATCTTATTATTCAACTTAAAATTACATATAAACATAAAACACCTCTTTTCATATAGAATACTATTGTTTATACAATATATGTTAAAAAGCATAATATATGACTTCAGAGTTTCTTTTTTATACAAAAAGTAGGCTTAAAGATTGCTTTTTAGTATGTGGTGTAGTAGAATATAAAATATGAAATGGAGGTATAATAATGCAAAAATTACCTTATACACAAAAAGATTTAGTATCTATGTTATATTATTTAGGATACTTAACAATAGTAGGAGAAGATTTTTGAATGACTGAACTTAAAGTACCAAATAAAGTAATGAAAGAAGCTAAAAAACAAATAGAAGAATATGTATCATGTGAAGATATAAAACAAATAGAAGGATTATATAAATATACAGTTGTGGCAATAAATGATAATGTATATGTAGAAAGAGTAAATTAATATTCAATTTTTATTGCGAAAAATTATAAATAGTGATATAGTACTAAAGAAATATTTTGAAAAATTTAGGAGGCATATATGGGATTATTTAAAACATATAGTGAAAAAGAAGTAAAAAGAGTAATGCCAATAGTAGATAAAATAAATGCACAAGAAGAAACAATGGCAAAACTATCTGATGAAGAATTAAAAGCAAAAACATCAGAATTTAGAAAAAGTTTACAAGAAGGAAAAACTTTAGATGATATATTACCAGAAGCATTTGCAACTGTTCGCGAAGCATCAAAAAGAGTATTAGGAATGCGACACTTTGATGTTCAATTAATAGGTGGAATAATACTACACCAAGGTAGAATTTCTGAAATGAAAACAGGAGAAGGAAAAACTTTAGTTGCAACACTTCCAGTGTACTTAAATGCACTAACTAAAAAAGGTGTACATGTTATAACAGTAAACGATTATCTTGCTAAAAGAGATAGCGAATGGATGGGGAAATTATATAAATTTTTAGGTTTAACTGTAGGACTTGCAATAAATGGAATGGAACCAAATGAAAAAAGAAAAGCATACGCATGTGATGTAACATATGGTACAAATAATGAATTTGGTTTTGATTACTTAAGAGATAACATGGTAATATATAAAGATCAAGCAGTACAAAGAGATTTACACTATGCTATAGTCGATGAAATTGATAGTATTTTAATAGATGAGGCACGTACACCACTTATTATTTCAGGACGTGCAAATGCATCATCAGACCTATATAAAAAAGCAAATGATTTTGTAAAAAAATTAACACCAAGAATCATAGTTGAAGAAGATATAAAAGATGCTTCACAAGAAGAAGATAATGAAAAATATGACTATATAGTAGATTTAAAGGCAAAATCAGCATCATTAACAGCAAAAGGAATACACAAGGCAGAAGAATTCTTTAGAGTAGATAATTTTAACGATTTAGATAATTCAGATATAGTACACCATGTAAACCAAGCATTACGTGCACATGGAATAATGAAAAAAGATATAGATTATATGGTAAAAGATGGAGAAGTATTAATTGTAGATGAATTTACAGGAAGAATAATGTATGGAAGAAGATATAACAATGGATTACATCAAGCAATAGAAGCAAAAGAAAATGTAAAAATAGCAGATGAATCTAAAACATTAGCTACAATTACATTCCAAAACTATTTTAGAATGTATGAAAAACTTGCAGGAATGACTGGTACAGCAATGACAGAAGAAGCAGAATTTAGGGAAATATATAATTTAGATGTAATATCTATTCCAACAAATAAGCCAATGGTAAGACAAGACCAAAATGATGTAATTTACAAAAATGAAGCAGGAAAATATAGAGCAATAGTAGAAAGCATAAAAGAAAGTAATCAAAAAGGTCAACCAGTACTAGTAGGTACAGTATCTATTGAAAAATCTGAAAAATTAAGTAAAATATTAAAACAAGAAGGAATAAAACATGAAGTATTAAATGCAAAATATCATGAAAAAGAAGCTGAAATAATAGCACAAGCAGGTAAATTTGGAGCAGTAACAATAGCAACAAACATGGCTGGACGTGGTACAGATATTATGCTTGGTGGAAATAGTGAATTTTTAGCAAAACAAGAAATGAGAAAACAAAAATACACAGAAGAACAAATAGAAGAAGCAATGGCATTTAATGAAACAGATGACCAAGCAGTATTAGATGCAAGAAAGAAATTTAGAGATTTAGAAACAAAGTTTAATGAAGAAATAAAAGAAGAAAAAGAAAAGGTAATAAAAGCAGGAGGACTAAAAATAATTGGTACAGAAAGACATGAATCAAGAAGAATTGATAACCAGTTACGTGGACGTAGTGGACGTCAAGGAGATGTTGGTGAATCTAAATTCTACATAGGTTTAGATGATGACCTAATGAAAATATTTGGTGGAGATATGATTACGAATGTATACAATACATTAGGAGCAGATGAAGATATGCCAATAGAGATGAAAATTTTATCTAAACAAGTAGAAAAGGCACAAAAAAAGGTAGAAAGCAAAAACTTTAGTATACGTAAACATGTATTACAATATGATGATGTAATGAATGCACAAAGAGAAATAATATATGCAGAAAGAAGAAAAGTATTAGATGGTGAAAATCTAAAAGAAAATATACTTCACATGATAGAGAATTTAGCAAGAGATACAGTTAGCACATATTGCCAAGGAGTAGAGCAAAAAGATATAAATAAAGATTCATTAAAAGAAGATATAAAAGTAACATTTGGAATACAAGATTTAGAAGAACTAACAAAAGAAAGAATAGAAGAACAACAATTAGCAGATGAACTAGTACAAAAAGCATTAGAAAAATATGAACAAAAAGAACAAGAAATAGGAGCAGATGAACTAAGAGAAATAGAAAGAATAGTAATGCTAAAAGTAGTAGACCAAAAATGGATGGATCATATTGATGCAATGGACGAACTAAAAGATGGAATAGGGCTAAGAGCATATGGACAAAAAGATCCAGTTATTCAATACAAAATTGAAGGAATGGACATGTTTGAGCAAATGAACTACGACATAAAAAATGATGTTGTAAAAATGCTACTAAACATGAGTAAACAAAAAGAAGTAAGAAGAACAGAAACAGCAAGAATAACAAATGCATCTTTAGAAAACATAAACAATGTAGATGGAGAACAAACAGTACCAGTAACAATAAGAAACGGAGGACCAAAAATTGGCAGAAATGATCCATGTAGCTGTGGTTCAGGCAAAAAGTATAAGAACTGTTGCGGAAAAAACGCATAAATAGAGGATTAAACAGTTTTTTGAAAACTAAAAATTAGCAAAATCAGTTCGCTTTGTCAACGAATATATATACGAACAAAAACACTAAAAATAAAGGAATGTAGACATAGAATATATGTTGACATTCCTTTTTTTGATGTGTAAAAATATAAAGAAAGGGAGGTAAAAATGGTAAATATCAGAAAACTTGGTAAAGTATATCAATATCAATTTGAAATAGCAAAATAAAAATTCACATAGAAAATATATTACATAAATTTAACTAAAAATATTGACATAACAATTATTGTATTATAAAATACAAACAATAGTTCTGAAATGAAAATGAGGTGATTAGTATATTGAATAATATAGAAAATTTAAAAGATTTAATCATATATCAAAGCCAAAATAACGAAAATATATCTGTTGAAGTTTTATATAATGAAGAAGATTTTTGGCTAACTCAAAAGTCAATGTCAAAATTATTTAATGTGGCAGAAAATAATATAACATATCATTTACAAAATATATTTAAAACAGGAGAATTAGAGCAAGTGAAAGAAGATTTTATCAAAAAATAACTGATATATACAAAGAATGTAGTTTTGACTATGATAAAAATAGTGAAACTACACAAGAATTTTACAAAAATGTTCAAAATAAGTTACACTTTGCTATTACTGGTATGACAGCACTTGAAATAATTTACAACAGAGTAGATAGCAAAAAAGAAAATATGGGATTAACTACTTGGAAAAATGCACCAGACGGAAAAATACTTGAAACAGATGTAACAATAGCAAAAAATTATCTTTTACAAGAAGAAATTACAGAACTAAATAATTTAGTATCTATGTATCTTGACTATGCTGAAAGACAAGTAAAACTAGGCAAGATTATTTCAATGCAAGAATGGAAAGAAAAGCTAGAAGTATTCTTAAAAATAAATGAATATAACATTTTAAAAGATAATGGAAAAATTAAAAGAGAGATAGCATACAAGTTAGCTTTAGATGAGTATAAAAAGTATAGAGTTATACAAGACAAAAATTATATTTCAGACTTTGATGAGTTAGTAACTGAAACAAAAAATCTAAATAACATCTAAGCGACAACTTACAATTTAGTAAGTAGGAGGAATAGAATATGTGGGAAGAATTAGGAATTAGTGGAGGAACAGCAATAATAATTTTAATTGCTTTATATTTTGTAGTAAAATGGGCTGTTAAAAATGGAATAAAGGATGCCTATGAAGATATTACTGGAAAAGAAATAAAAGATGATTTAGATGAAATTATGGAAAAAGAACTTGAAGAAAAGAACAATAATAAAATGGAGTAACTGCAAAATTACAATCTGTAAAGGAGAATTAAAAATATGAAAGATGGAAAAATGCCAAATCCAAATACAATACATCCAATAGTTGGATATGATAAAGAAATATATGTGAAACCTACTATTAAAAATAAAAATGTTATAGTTGGAGATTTTACTTATATTGCAGATACAGAATTTGAAAGTCATATAACACATCATTACGAGTTTAATAATGATAAATTGATTATAGGAAAGTTTTGTCAAATAGCTTCTGGGGTTGAATTTGTAATGAACGGTGCTAATCATCAAATGAATGCAGTAACAACATTTCCATTTTATACATTAGAGGGTTGGGAGCAATTTCCACCTTCACCAAATGATTTACCTATTAAAGGGGATACTGTTATTGGAAATGATGTATGGATAGGACAAAATGTAACGATAATGCCAGGAGTTCGTATTGGAGATGGAGCAATAATTGGTGCTAATTCTGTTGTTGCAAAAGATATTCCATCATACCATATTGCAGTTGGAAATCCTTGTAATGTTATTAAAAAGAGATTTGATGATGAACTAATTGAGATAATGGAAAAAGTAAAATGGTGGGATAAAAGTATAGAAGAAATAAACAATTTAATTCC
The DNA here is from genome assembly GCA_948468275.1 of uncultured Clostridium sp. Taxonomy (GTDB): domain Bacteria; phylum Bacillota; class Clostridia; order TANB77; family CAG-508; genus RGIG8482. The sequence goes on from CAOKHI010000033.1 coordinate 13,225, forward strand.
TGTACTAACTTCAAGTGATTTAGAAAAAGTAAAAGAAGAATTAGCGAGATTAGTATAATTACAAATTACAATTTAGGAGTGTTATATATATGTTTAATTTAAAAAGAGAAAAAGTAAAGAAGAATATATTTTTAACTTTATCTATTATATCTGCATTTATATTTATTGCAGGAGTAATGTGTACCATAATGGGTGAAGATAGTCCAGTTAAATTTATAATAAATGAAAGTCCAATAAAATTAGTAGTACCACCAGTATTAGTATTTTTTGTAACATTTGCTTTATATAGAAATAGTAAGAAAGCCATCGAAGAAAATACAAAGTAATTGCTAAATTACAATAGTAGGACAGGAAATTGAATTAAAATTTATTTATAATTATTAATGAAAAATATCTTAGGAGTGAAGAAAATAAAATGTTAGAAAGTATTTTAATACCTAAAGTATATGTACCAATTATATGTTTATTGATTGCTTATATATTTTATAAATTTTTAAGTAAACTAGTTGATAAAGTATTAAAGATTAAAGAAAAAGGAAAGAGTAATTTAACTATTCAAAATAAAAGAGAAAAAACTATTATTAATTTAATTAAAAGTATTATTAAATATATTATAGCTGTTATTGCTATTCTAGTTATTTTAAAAGTTTATGGAGTTGATACTACTGGAATTATTGCATCTTTGGGAGTGCTTGGTGGTGTCATTGGTCTTGCTTTTCAAGATACAATTAAAAATTTGCTTGCTGGTGTTGCAATTATCTTTGATAATCACTATATGCAAGGAGATGTTGTAACAATTAATGGCTTTAGAGGAGAAGTTATTGAATTAGGATTTCAAACTACTAAAATAAAATCTTATAATGGGGAAGTAATGATTATTAATAACTCAATGATTACTAGTGTTATAAATCATAGTATGTATCCTAATGTTATGTTTTTAGAACTACCTATGAGGAATGATATATCTTTAGAGAGACTAAAAAATATAATTAGTGCAGTAAACAAAAAAATGAAAGAGTATAAAGAAGTAAAAAAAGATATTGAATTATTAGGTATTGAAAGTATCGATACCAATAAATATATTTACAAAGTAATGATTGAAGTAACTAGTGAAAGTCAATTTAAAATGAATAGGATATTTATGGAATATCTAAAAGAAGAATATGAAAAATTAAATATTAATCTTCCACCAGAAATTGTTGAAATAAAAAATAAATTTTCAAATATAGATTAGGTTAAACTAATCTATATTTTTATAATTCATTTTCAAACCCTAATATGTTAGCTGCTATTGTAGGACTTTTAGCATTAGTATTTATGAGCTTTAAAATTGGGCAAGATATGGGAATAGTATTAGCAAAAGGTGTATTTATCAGTTTAATTTGTATTTTCACTGTTTTACCTGGATTAGTTGTAAAATTTGACAAGATTATGACCAAAACACATAAAAAATCATTGAATTTTAATACAGATTCAATTATGAAGTTTGTTCAAAAAACTCGTTTTATTATTCTGCCATTGATTTTAATTGTTATAGGTACATCTTATTTTATGAAAGATGAACTAGTAATTATGTTTGTAAAAACATTTGACAATAATCAGCAAGAGTATATAGAAGAAGTTTTTGGTGTTGATAATCAAATTGCTTTATTATATAAAAACGATGAAAATGCTAGTAGTATTGAATCAATAATTAAATGGTTAGAAGAACAAGATAAAATTAATTATGTTCAAGATTTTTCAAATACAATAGGAAAAAAATACAATTATAAAGAACTTTCTAGCGAAATGGATATTGATATTGAACAAGCGAAAATGATGTATCAGATGTATAAGGATAAAGATAATGGAAATAATTATGAAAAATTACAATGTATGATTTAATTGTATTTTTAGATGAAAATATAGTGTATAATTTAGCTTATGCAGATGTTATAAGTGAAGAACAAAAGACACAAATTAAAGATGCAGAAAAAGAAATTAGCGATGGCGAAAGTGAAATTGCTAAAAATGAAAAGAAATTATGGTAAAATAGAATAAGAGATATCTCTAAATATCATTCAAATAGGAGGGATATTTATGAGAAAAAATAATAAAAAACAAAGAATTTTAAATAAAATAGGAAAGAACCTTAATTTTTGTGATAAAATAATAATGAAGGTATTAAATAACTATACTATAAAAGTATATAGAATATGTTTGAATGATGCTTTTAATTGGGAAAATCAAAAACATAATAAAAACAATTCGTGTGGCTGTACTATGGCTGTACAATTACTAAAATTAAAAAAATAAAATAGAAAATAAAAAAACATAAAATGAACGGAGAGTAAGAATTGAGAAACATAAAACTTACAATAGAGTATGATGGAAAAGAATATAATGGGTGGCAAAAACAGCCTAATAAATTAAACATTCAAGGAACAATAGAAAAAGCAATATCTAGTATAACAAATGAACAAATAGAATTAAATGCATCAGGAAGAACAGATGCAGGAGTGCATGCAATAGGACAAGTTGCAAATTTTAAGACAAATTCTAATTTAAGTATAGACAAATTTGCAATAGCAATTAATTCTAGATTGAAAAAGAATATAATTATAAAAAATGCAGAAGAGGTAGATGAAAATTTTCATGCAAGATATAATTGTAAGAAAAAGACATATAGATATATAATAAATAATTCAAAATATGGAACAGCAATATATAGAGGACTACAATACCATGTGCCACAACAGTTAGATATACAATCTATGAAAAAAGCAATAAAATATTTTGAAGGAGAACATGATTTTAAAGCATTTAAGGCAAGTGGAACAAGTAGTAAAAGCAGTATAAGAACAATATATAAAGCAAATGTAGAAAAAATTGATGATAAGATAATAATTACACTTACAGGAAATGGATTTTTATACAATATGGTAAGAATAATTTCAGGAACTATATTAGAAGTAGGTTTAGGGAAAATAAAACCAGAAGAAATAAAATACATAATAGAAGAAAAAGATAGAACAAAAGCAGGTAAAACTTTACCAGCACATGGATTATACCTAGTAAGTGTAGAATATAATTAGTAACCAAAATAATAAAATATTCATACTATATACAAAAAAGATAAAATACATAAAGGAGGATGATTATGAATATTTTATTATTATTTTTTGCGATACCACTAGCAGTAATTATATTATCAATAGTATTACAAAAACTATTAAGATGCCCAGTCCTAGTTTCTGCTATATTTTTTGCTATATTTTTAATAGTAGCTTTTGCGGTATTTGATGCTACATTCTTAGTTTATGTAATTATATATACAATACTTGCCTTTGTTACAGCAGTTTTAACAAACTTAATATGTAGAATACTAAGAAGAATATGTGATGATGACGACGATGATGAGCAAAATTGTGGATGCTCTTGCAATTGTTGTATTTGTAGGCCAAGACGTAAATGTAGTTGTAGAAGAAACAGCAATACACAAACAATAAATCAAGACTTCCAAACTACAAATAATGAAAATAGTTATACAGTAACATTAGCACAAACAAATAACCAAAATCAAACATCAAATTATAATACAGGTTATAATAATGGTTATAGAAGTGGATATAATAATGGCTACAATACAGCATATAATCAAAATAATTCAAATAATTCAAATAATTGTTGTTGTAGAAGATGTGGAAGATAAAAATAGAGATGTGTTTTTACACATCTTTATTTACTAATAAGGTAAAATGTGATATAAAATATATATATTTTAATAAAAGGGGACAAGCATGAGATTAGATAAATTTTTAAAGGTATCAAGAGTAATAAAAAGAAGAACCATTGCAAATGAGGTAGCTGACAAAGGAAGAGTATCTGTAAATGGTAAGCAAGTAAAACCAAGTTATGAAGTAAAAATAGGAGATGTTGTAGAAATTACATTTGGGGACAAAATATCTAAATTTAAAATAATAAAAATACCAACAGTACAAACAAAAGATATGGGAGAATTAATACAGATATTATAGTTTTAGGAGGAAATAAGAATGTCAGATTTTGTTCATCTACATGTACATAGTGAATTTAGTTTGTTAGATGGAGCAAACAGAGTAAAAGATTTACCCAAAAGAGCAAAAGAACTTGGGATGGACTCTATTGCTCTTACTGATCATGGAGTTATGTATGGAGTAATAGATTTTTATAAAGCATGTAAAAAAGAAGGAATAAAGCCTATAATAGGGTGTGAAGTATATGTTGCAAATAGGACAAGATTTGATAAAGAAGCAGGAAAAGACTTCAATAACCATTTAATACTTTTAGCTAAAAACAATGAAGGATATAAAAACCTAACAAAACTCGTATCATTAGGATTTACAGAAGGATTTTATTATAAACCACGTATAGATAAAGAAACATTAGAAAAATATCATGAAGGATTAATTTGTTGTAGCGCATGTCTTGCAGGAGAAGTTAATCAAGCAATTTTATCAGATGATTTAGAAAAAGCAAAACAAGTAGCATTATGGTTTAAGCAAATATTTAAAGATGATTATTATTTAGAAATACAAAATAATGGTATAAGACAACAAGTATTAGCAAATCAAAAATTAGTAGCATTAGGAAAAGAATTAAATATTCCATTAGTTGCAACAAATGATGCACATTATACAAAAAAAGAAGATGCATATAATCATGAAGTTCTATTATGCATTCAAACAGGGAAAAAAATGAATGATGAAGATAGAATGAAATTCGATACAGACGAATTATATATAAAATCACAAGAAGAGATGAAAGAATACTTTAAAAACATACCAGAATCAATAGAAAATACAGTCAAAATAGCAGACAAATGTAATGTGGAATTTGAATTTGGACATACAATTTTGCCAAATTATGATGTACCAAAAGAATTTGAAACACACTATGATTACTTAAAAAAATTATGTGATGATGGAATAATAAAAAAATATGGAAAAAATCCAGAAAAAGAAATACTAGATAGGGCAAAATATGAACTAGAAGTAATTAAGAAAATGGGATATGTAGATTACTATCTTATAGTATGGGACTATATAAACTATGCAAAATCAGTAGGAATACCAGTAGGACCAGGACGTGGCTCTGGAGCAGGTTCAATACTTGCGTATGCCATAGGAATAACAGACATAGATCCAATAAAATACAGTTTACTATTTGAAAGATTTTTAAACCCAGAAAGAATAAGTATGCCAGATTTTGACGTAGATTTTTGTTATGAAAGAAGGCAAGAGGTAATTGACTATGTATGTAACAAATATGGTTATGACCATGTATCGCAAATAATTACATTTGGGACAATGTCTGCAAGAATGGTTATAAGAGACGTAGGAAGAGCATTAGATGTACCATATGCAGAAACAGACAAACTAGCAAAAATGATACCAAATGAATTACATATAACAATAACAAAGGCATTAGAACAAAATAGAGAATTAAAAGAAATTTATGAAACAAACCAAGAAATAAAAAAATTAATAGACACAGCAATAGCACTAGAAGGAATGCCAAGACAGGCATCAACACATGCATGTGGAATAGTTATAACTAAAGAACCAGTTGTAGATTATGTACCATTATATGTAAACACAAAGGATGGAGCAATTTCAACACAATTTATAATGACAACATTAGAAGAATTAGGTTTATTAAAAATGGACTTTTTAGGTTTACGAACACTAACAGTTATACAAGATGCAATAAATTTAGTAAAAGAGCATAGAGGTATACAAGTAGAATTTGATGAACAAATGAATGACGAAAAAGTATATAAATTATGGGCAAATGGAGAAAGTCAAGGTATATTTCAATTTGAAAGTCAAGGAATGACAAACTTCATGAAAGAATTAAAACCAGATAGCTTAGAAGATATAATAGCTGGAGTATCTCTATATAGACCAGGACCAATGGATCAAATTCCAAGATACATACGAAACAAATTAAACCCAGAGAGTGCAGAATACACACACCCATCACTTGAGCCAATACTAAATGTAACATATGGATGTATGGTATACCAAGAGCAAGTAATGCAAATAGTAAGAGATTTAGCAGGATATTCTTTAGGTAGAGCAGATTTAGTAAGGCGTGCGATGGGAAAGAAAAAATTAGATGTAATGGCAAAAGAAAGAGAATATTTCATATATGGAAAAACAGATGAACAAGGAAATGTAGAAATACCAGGCTGTATAAGAAATGGAATAGATGAGCAATCTGCTAATAAGATATTTGATGAAATGGCAGAATTTGCAAAATATGCATTTAATAAGTCACATGCAGCAGCATATGCAGTAATATCTTATAGAACAGCATATCTAAAAGCATATTATCCAGAAGAATTTATGGCAGCAACGCTAAATAGTTTTTTAGGGAACCTAGATAAAGTACCAGCATATATAGATGAATGTAAAAGATTACACATAGATATTTTAAAACCAGATATAAATAAAAGTTTTACTAAATTTACAGTAGATAATGGAAAAATAAGATTTGGATTAGGTAGTATTAAAAATGTAGGAATACAAGCAGTAGATGCAATAGTTGCAGAAAGACAAAAAAACGGAGAATATTTAAGCTTTACAGATTTTTGTGAAAGAGTACAAGAAGAAGCGGTAAATAAAAAATGCATAGAAAGCTTAATAAAAGCAGGAGCATTTGATAACTTTGAACAAACAAGAAGCACATTAATTGCATCATATGAAAATATAATAGATACAATAAGTGATAGCTCTAAAAAAATGTTAAAAGGGCAAGTAACAATGTTTGACCTAAACCCACAAGATGAAGAAATAAATGATATGAAATATGTATTTACAACACTAAAAGAATATGATAAAAAAGAACTATTATCAATGGAAAAAGAAATGTTAGGTTTATACATATCTGGGCACCCATTAGAAAACTATGCAATACAAATTTCAAGAACAACAACCATAAATACATTAAAAATAAGAAATATAGATGAGCAAAACTATGAAGTACCAATAAATCAAGAATACAAAGATGGTCAAATAGTTAAGATAGCAGGAATAATAAATAGTGTAAAGAAAAAATACACAAAATCAAATAAAATAATGGCATTTGTAGCAATAGAAGATTTATATGGACAAGTAGAAACAATCGTATTTGAAAATTGTTATCAAAATTGTTCAGAACTATTAATGAATGATAAAATTATATTATTAGAAGGGCGACTAAGTATAAGAGAAGATGAAGCAACAAAAATAGTTGCAAGTAAAATTACAGAATTTGGAGAAAATAAAAGAAAAGTTCTACAATTAGATATAACAGATATACAAGAAGAAACAAAAGCAAAATTAAGAGGAGCAATAAAATTCTTTTCAGGAGATAAAAACAATATAGCAGTACATGTAAAAGAAAAAGAACAAATAAAACCATGTGGGGGAATATATATTACAAAAGAAACAAAAGAGCAATTCGAAGAATTGCTTGGTATAAGTAGGGTAAGGGTAATAGAAGAAACGAATAATGAATAAAGTGGAGTTTATCGAAAAAAGTTGTGTAAAACGGAAGAAAAACCGATTTACACAACTTTTAAATAGTATTTAAACTTTCAATAACTATTATAACATTTTATAGGATAATAAAGCAAGAAACCTACGGAAATACAAGTTTTATAGAGTAGAATATAAATAAAAAGACAAACATATTACTAATTATACAAAAAGATGACAAAAA
>CAOKHI010000034.1 GCA_948468275.1 uncultured Clostridium sp.
TTTTATGACTTTTTATACTTACTCCTTCAATGGTTTTGAACTAACGAAAAAATTCTTGCTATTGGTGAATATATATTTTTCTTGTTGTGTATTATTTTTCATAACATGTTTACTTGTAAATATAATTGTAGTAATATATTTATTTCATTTCCTCTATTTCTTTTTTAGCTAATCCTGTAACTTCCATTATAATTTCTATATCAATATTTCTTTTCCTCATTTCGGCTACTATTTCTTTTTGCCTTTTTTCTTCTCCATGTTTTATTCCGTTGTTCTAATCCGTTGCTTTATCCCGTTGTTCTATTCCGTTGCTTTATTCCAACATCTATTCCTTTATCGTATATAGCCTTTTCATCCATTATTGCTTTTTGCCTTAAATCTGCTATTCTTTGCATCTTTTCATCTGCACTTATTTCTATTAGCTTTTCCTTTGCCTTTTTTAATTCTTTATTTTTTTTCATACTCTTTTCTACCCTCTCTGAATTAGGATCTTCTAAAAAATATATCCAATCTAATAATTCATCTTCTTCATCTTCTTTTCCTTTTATTTTTGGTATCTCAATTATATGAATTTCTAACTTATCTGTCAATACTATTTTTCTCATCTTTTCTTCTATTATCTTCCAACTACTATGATATTCTAGCCCTTTTGTTTCTTCTATTTCATAATCTGTTATTAATATTATTATTGTCCTTGATAATATTTTATAGTTTCCTCCAGATTTTATTTGTCTACTATATAATCTGCTCCAATAATATAGTATTCTTTGTATTATGTTTTTTCTATCTACTATCTGTAATTCTATATTACACTGTTCTGTTTTATCTATTTTAGCTAATATATCTAATATACCTAATTTATCTTCTTTAAACTCCCTTCTCATTATTGCATTTTGATTTAAATTTATTTCTCCTATCTTTTTATTTAATATTTTTTCTAAAAATTGTTTTGTTATCTTCTCACTGCCTTTCTCTCCAAATAATGCTCCAAATATTACATCTAGTTTTGGTGATAAAATCTTTATTTCATTATCTTTTTCCATCTTCTAATCCTTTCTTATTAGTAAATACTAATTTTTGTATATTTACATACTAAAAATGTACTATATATTTATTAAAATATATTCCTCCTTTTTCTTATTCTATTTTTTGGATTTTTCTTTGAATCTGATATTATAAAAAATTGAAATTAATTTGTTCTGATTTAATTTTTTTGATAAAATTTTACTTAAATAATTCTTTTAGATAAAATATATAGCTACACTTTCTAGTAGCATAGCTATATATAATCACTTTTTCTATATTTTGTCAATTATTTTTTATAATTGACAAAATTTTTATCTGTGTGTAGTAAAAATATTCCTTTATTTTACACTAGCAATAATTTGGTTAATGATTTTAGAGGAAAGACATGAAATGATTTATATAATCCTTGACTTTGTTTTTTTCTTATTTTATAATATTTATATTCTAACATAAGGGAGCAAATTATGGAACAAATTTGTGGTTTAATAAAGAAATTTTGTAGTAAGGAAGTTATTTTATATGTAGTATTTGGTGTACTTACTACTGTTATTAATATTGGTTCATTTTATATTATGACAAATTTTATTAACTTAGAGGAAAATTTTGCTAATGCTTTGGCTATTGTTTTGGCTGTGCTTGTGGCTTATTTTACTAATAGGAAAATGGTTTTTAATTCTAATGCTTGTACTTTTAAGGAAAAAACAGTTGAATTTTTTAAATTTATTGTTGGTAGAGCTTTTACTATGGTGATTGAATTTGTTGGATTTTTCTTGTGTTTTAATGTTATTGGTATTAATGAACTTGTAAGTAAATCTTTTATTACTATTTTAGTAATTATTTTGAATTTTTTTATTAGTAAATTTTTTGCTTTTAAAAATTAAGTTATAAGGGCTACTATTATTGAGACTGTTGAAAAGTCCAAATTATATTAATTTAGCTATACAGTTTTTTACTCTGTTTTTGAAAAATTGTACTTTTTCAACGTCTCCTATTATTGGAGGTTAATATGAATAGTAGTTTTTTTAAGTCATTTTCTTACATTATATACTCTTTGATTTTTATTATTTTGTTTATTTGTATTTTCTTTATTCCCTTTTCATATACAAACCCTGAATTCTTTAACTCTTATACTTCTTCTAATATTACAAATCCTATAAATATAAATAATACTAAATATGTATGGCCTATTCCACGGTTATACTAAGATTACTTCTTATTTTGGTAAAAGAGTTTCTCCTACTGCTGGTGCTTCTTCTTTTCATAAGGGAATTGATATTGGTGCTCCACAAGGTACTAATCTATATGCTATTACTGATGGTATTATCACTTTTGCTGCTTTTTTAGGTGGTGGCGGTTATACGATTACTCTTTCTACTAATATTATGAAAATAACATATTGCCATGTTTCTCCTAATTTTTTAGTTAACGTTGGTGATGTTGTACAAAAAGGTGATTATATTGCTAATGTTGGTCCTAAATACGTTTATGGAGTTTATAATAATCCATACATGGATGCTAGTGGTAAACCTACTAATGGTGCCATTACTGGTTGTCATTTGCATTTAGGAATACGTATTGATAATAATTATATAAATCCTCTTTCTTTATATGAATAAAAACGGATTGTTTATAAGCAATCCGTTTTTTTTACATATCATCATCATTATTATTTTCAACATTATCATTATTATCTGATTCTTCATTTATTTCATGACCACACTCTTCTTCACAACAGCTACAATGCCCTTGGCATTTGTCTACTTCTTCTTGATTCCAATCTAATTCTATTATGTTGTGACATTCTGGGCATTCTATTTCTTCTTTTACTTCTTTTGTAAAATCTGAAACAAATTCATAATTACAATAAGGACATATTATTTCAAAATCATATTCATCATCAAGATATATGTCTTTTTCTATGTTCCCCATTGATTTTTCTATTTTTAATATTTTTTCATTTAGAATTCTTTGATTTTCAACCAATTCATCCATTCTTGTTGTGCTTAATTCTACTACTCTATCTAATTGATCTAAAAATAAAGTAGAAATGCTTGCGATTTGTTCTTTTACAAAATTTAGGGTTTCTTTATCTTGAATTCTTTCTTCTATTGTTAACATTATTTTTTTAAAATTTTCTTGTAATTCTGCCATATATGTGTATCCTTTCTTTCTAAAACTAGATCCTTTCCATATATTCTCCAGTTCTAGTATCTATTTTTATAACATCACCAATATTTATAAATAATGGAACACTTATTTCAAATCCATTTTCAAGTGTTGCTGGTTTTCCAGATGTTGTTGTTGTGTTTCCACTAAATCCTGGTTCTGTATATGTAACTTCTAGTTCTACAAACATAGGTGGTTCTACTGCAAATACATTTCCTTTAAATGATAGTATTTTTACTGACATGTTTTCTTTTATATACTTTAGGCTATCTCCTAATTGATCTTTATTTAAAGGTATTTGCTCATATGTATTATTATCCATAAAATAATATAAATCTCCATCATTGTATAGATATTGCATTTCCCTTTTTTCTATTTCTGCTCCTGGATACTTTTCTGATGGATTAAATGTTTTTTCTAAAACTGCTCCACTTATTACATTTTTTAATTTTGTTCTAACAAATGCTGCTCCTTTTCCTGGTTTCACATGTTGAAATTCTACTACTTTATATACGTTTCCTTCCATTTCAAAAGTTGTTCCATTTCTAAAATCTCCTGCCATATATACTTCTGCCATTTTATTTCCTCCTTAAATTTATTTGATTATCTTTTTATATTTTATACTATATTCATTGAAAAATCAATACTTTTTAAATTACTATATAATCTTTTCCAGATTTAGTTAAATTTATACATCCAGATTTTGTAATTTGTACTGTATCTTCTATTCTTACTCCAAATTTTCCTGGTATATATATACCTGGTTCATTTGTTAGTACCATGTTTTCTTTTAATAGTATATCCCCTTTTACAGAAGTTAGACATGGATTTTCATGTATTTCTAATCCAAGACTATGTCCTAAACCATGGATTAGTTCAAATCTATTTAACTTAAAATCATTTTCTACATTTTTTGATATTATCTTTGCGTTTGCTCCTTCTCGTAGTTCTCTTAAAGTTAGTAGCTGATTTTTTAGTACTAAATCATATACTGGTTTTATATAGTCTTGTACATAATCTACAAATATGGTTCTTGTCATATCTGAACAATATCCATTATATTTGCATCCAAAGTCTATTGTTATTATATCTCCAGATTTTATTGTTTTGTTTGTTGGAACTGCATGTGGCATTGACGAATTTTCTCCTGATGCTACTATTGTTTCAAATGCAAGTCCATCTGCTCCATTTTCTATAAAATATTTTTCTATTTCCATTGCAATTTGCTTTTCTGTCATTCCCTTTTTTATGTATGTAAGTAGATAGCTAAAACAATTATCTGTTATTTCACATGCCTTTTTTATATTTTCTATCTCTATTTCATCTTTTATTGCTCTTTGTTTTTCTATTATATTTTCTGTTTCTACAAAATTGTTTATTTTATATTTGTGCATATATTCTTTGTATTTTGCATATGTAAGATAGTTTTCCTCAAATCCTACATTTTCACAAAACATAAAAAAATTTTCATAATCGTCACTACATACATCTCTTACATCATTTACTATTATTTCATCTTCTATAGTTAATATACTTCTTACTTTTTCTAAATATCTTGCATCTGTTATATATATGTTTTCTTTTCTTGTTAATAATAATATTCCTTCTGCATCTGCATTTATTAGATATTTTATGTTTATAGGATTAGAAATAATCATCCCTTGCATATCCATTCTTGCAATTTTGTCACGTAGCCATTTTATTTTTGGATTCATAATATATACCTCCTTTACTTTAGAATTTATCCTGTATACATTCCTAAGGTAAAAATTTTTAATAATATATTTAATAAAAATCCATATGGTACAAATAAAACTATTAGTGATGCTATTACAAGAAATGGACCAAATGGTATGTATTCATCTGTTTTCTTTATTTTTGTTACAAGTAATATTACACTTATTATTGCTCCTATTAAAAATGCTGTTACAGATATCATTATTATGTTTGCAAATCCAAAGAATAGTCCTATTGCTCCCATAAATTTTACATCACCTAGTCCCATAGCTTCTTTACCTGCAATTAGTCCACCTAATAATGTTATAAGTAAAAATATTCCACCACCTGCAAGCATCCCTAATAACATATTTATTGCTATATTTATATTTACAATTCCATATATAAATGTTAGTAGTAGTCCTATTTCAAATATTGTTAAATTCAGCCTATTGGGTATTATTTGTAATCTGTAATCTATTACTAATGCTGATAATAACATTGGTATTAGTATTGCAAATTTTATTAGGTTTAAATTTTCATATAGAGTATTATGTATTTTGCAAAAATATAGTAATACAATGTATAATATAGCATTTGCAATCATTATAGTATAGCTTGGCTCTAGTCCTTGTTTTTTTCGCAAAAAGTAATCTTTGCTAAATACTTTTTTTTCCTCTGGTAGCCTAAAATTACACCAATTCATAAATGAACCTACAAATAGTCCTAAGGCTCCTGCAACAACATAGTATAATATATGTACATCATTTATATACATTTTTAGTTCTCTCCTTTTTAGTATTATTCATATATTTATTTTTTATTATGTTTTCTATTGGTCTTTTTATTATTGTAATCAACATATCTTTTTCTTCTATTGGTTCAACTAGTATAGAGAACATTTTACATCTATTTGCTCCTAATATATCTGTAAATATTTGATCTCCTACTACTGCTGTTTCATTGTTTTGTAATCCCATTAAATTTCGTGCTTTTATTAATCCTATTTTTAGTGGCTTTTTTGCAAAAAACACATATGGTATATTTAATTCTTTGGCTACATTTTGTATTTTTTCTTTGTTATTGCTATTTGATGCTATACAAAATTTTATTCCTTGTTCTTGCATTTGCATACACCACTTCTTTGTTCCTTCTGGCATGTTTCTATAATAGTCAATTAGTGTGTTGTCTACATCTAATATTATTCCTTTTATGTTGTTTTTCTTTAATATTTCTTGTGTGATTTCTCTTACATTTTTTAAATATAAATTGGGATATAAAAGCATATATTTTCTCCTAAATCTTTTTTCTATATTATATTATCAATATCTTATATTTTTGTCAATTTTAATTTACAAAGTTTTTTTATTATTGTATAATTATTGTTACAATTTTACAAAGGAGAATGATATGGATAATTTAAATATTGAAAAAAATAAAGATTATAATTTGAAATTGTTTACTTTTTATAAAGCTGTTTCTTGGGACTTATTATTTTACTATACCATTTCTTTTTTGTTTTTAACTAATGTTAAGGGATTAAGTGCTGCAAATATTTTGTTTGCAGATGCTTTTTATCCAGTTTTTAGATTTTTATTACTAATTCCTTGTACTACTTTTGTTGATATAATAGGAAAAAGAAAAGGTATTATTATTGGAAATATTCTTGTTTCTGGTAGTATTTTAATGTTGATTTTTGCAAATAATTTATCGGGTGTAATATTTTCTAATTTTTTATCTGCTTTTGGGTATACTTTAAAATCACTTACTGAATCTAATTTACTTTTTGATTCTATTCCTAAAGATGAAAAAAGAAATTCAAAATTTTCAAAAATTGAAGGAAAAGGCTCTGCATATTATTACTACATAGATGCTATATCTTCTGTTATAACTGGTTTTCTATTTGTTTTTAATGGATATTTACCTATGATATTGTGTTTTGTTTTTTGTATTTTATCCACTATCTTATCTATAAAATTTATAGAAGTTGATAATAAAAAGTTATCTTTTAAGAATATTAGATTCAAAAATAATTTAACAGATTTAAAACAATCTTTTAAATTTATTTTTAAATCTACTAGGCTTAGAAGCCTAATTATATTTAACTCAGTTCTTTATGCTTTACTTGCTGTTTTATCTAATAGCTTACGTAGTAGTATACTTGTAGACATTAATTTGCCTGCACAATATTTTGGAATTATTTTTGCTATATTACAAATCATATCTGGTATATCTTCTAAACATTCTGAATGGTTTCATAATAGATATAGAAATAGAACTTTAAGGTTATTTGCCTTTACTATTTCTTTTTCTATGATATTTACAGGATTATTTATAATTTGCAATTTTAATACTGCTATATGTTTAGAAGTTATATTATTAATGTTTACTTTACAATACATAGCTAAAGGACCTTTTTATACTTTAATAAAAAGATATTTGAATAGTTTTACTCATTCATCAATAAGAACTAGAATATCTGCCGCTTCTGAATTATCCTATAGTATTGTTAGAGCAGTTATTGCTTTTATTTGCTCTGCCTTATTAGAAATAACAAATACAGCTCACGTCTTTGTTATTCTAGGCTGTGTTTTTACAATATTTTTTATTTTTCTAATAGACTATATGAAAGATACTGTTGGTTTAAAACCAGAAGAATATAGTAAAAAAGAAATAGAATTTTGCAAATAGAAATTATTAAAGAGATGTTTTTAACATCTCTAATTTTAAATATTTTCTTTTCTTATAGTTTCTATTGTATTTTGTTTGTTTATTTTATTTACACTGTATTTCATTATTATAAATATTAATACAAATACAAATATTATTGATATTATAATTGGTTGTACAGGTATATACATTCCAAGATCTAGCTTTACACTAAATGCTTTATATAGTGCAAATGTTCCTAATAGACCTAATATTATTCCATATATTAGTGATTTTGTTCCATAGAAAATTGTTTCTAGATTTATCATATTATTAAATTCTTTTTTGGTCATTCCTATACTTTTTAACATTGCAAATTCTTTTTGCCTTAATTCCATGTTTGATGTTATTGTGTTAAATATGTTTGTTACTCCAATTAATGAAATAACTGCTATAAATCCATATAAAAATATATTTATTACAAGTATCATTGCTTTTTGCTCTTTTGCAGCTGCATCAAAATTTGTATATATAATATTGCTATCTATATTTTTTATTTCATCTTCTAAATTTTCTACATTATTTGATTGTATACATATTGAATCTATTTCAAAATCTATGTCTTTATTTTCATCTTTATTTACTATAAAATATCCTCCATAATTGAATGCACTTTCTATTCCATATGGCTTAATATCTGATATTTTACCAACTTTTACGCTTATTGCTTTGTCATTATATTTACCTGTTATTGTATCATTTTCCTTATATTTGTACATTCTTGTTTGCTTCATGTTATTACTACTATCACTATAATATTGATATTCATCACATAAAATACCTAAAGTTTTTACTTTCTCATAATCTGCTCCAATTTTATTGCAATATTTCTTAAATGTTTCATCATCTAATGCTTTTATTTCTAATCCAGCATACTTTTCTCCATATACTGCTTTTTTAGTTTTTTCATCTATGTAACATTCTTGTGACAATGCATTTGTATCTTCTGTATCAATCTTACTCATATCGTAAATCTTTATGTAGTTATTTTTTGCTTCATATAATATAAAGCATTCTTGCACATTTGGACTTGATTTCAATTTTGTAATTTTTTCATCAGTTAATTCTTTTATATTACTACTTAATATTATGTTATATTCATAGTCCTCATAATAATTACCTGTAATATCAAATGCATTTGTTATAAAACTATTCATTGTTATAAATATACATATACTTACTGTTAAAGATATTACTGTTGTCCTGTATTTTTTCTTACTTCTTTTTAGGTTTTTGTATGCTAATTCCCCTCCTATTTTAAATAGTTTTGCTATAACTTTTGGTGCTTTTAATTTTTTTCCTTTAATTTTTATGTCATTTGAACTTCGTAATCCTTCAATAGGACTTATTTTGCTAGCTCTTTTTGCTGATGCTCTTGCAGATAAATATATAGTTATATATCCTAATATAACAGATACTATTATTGGTAAAGTTGATACATAAAATACTATTCCCTCTACATGTGCTAGTAAATAATCTCCTAATATAACATTTACTATTTTAATTAATATAAACACAGCTAATATTCCTGATAGTATTCCTATTGGTATTCCCACTGTTCCTAGTACTATTGCCTCAAATATAATACTCTTTTTTATTTGCTTTTTAGTTGCTCCTATACTTCTAAGCATTGCATACATTTTTGTTTTTTCTGTAATAGATATGGCAAATGAATTCCTAATACAATATATACTTGTAAATATTATTATAAATATTACCACTCCTATTACTGAATATAGCATACTTATTGTTGAATCGCTAAATGCAAAAGCTTCCCATCTTAATAATTCACTGTTTAATGTATACTGATATTTTATTTTTTGCGTACTTTGCATTTGATTCATTGATTCATAATTACTTATCCCTAAAATTTCTGGTATAGATGTTTTATATTCTGATGGCTTTTTTAAAGAACAATATGCACTAATTTCTCCCATTTTATCATTTGTTGTTATTCCAAAGTACATGTAATTTGATGCTTTATTTTCTACTATACCAACTATTTTATATTTCTTTTTAGTGGTATCTATTATATTTTCTCCATACTCATCTATTGAAGTCATTTTTCCTATATTTAATTCAAGTGTATCTCCTATTTTATATTTTGCTTTTGTATTAACTCTTTTTGCTATAACAATTTCAGTTTCATTTTCTGGTTTTCTTCCTTCTATTATTTTATATGCTAAATCATCTAAGGTAGCGGTTCTAAGGGAATATACACATATGTATTCATCATCTTCTTTTGTGCTATTTTCTAAGTATGAATACCCCATATTATACATAGTTTTTATATCTTTTATATCTCTATTATTTTTTATATTATCTAAATCACTTTGTTTTAATCCATCTATTTTAATATGGTAATACCCTGTTTCATTAATAGCATTTTGTATTAATGTTTTTTGAAAACTTGTGCCCATTGCTGCTACTGCACAAATTAATGATACGGAAAGAATTATTCCAATAAGTGTGCTAATCGTTCTTTTCTTATTTAATTTTAAATTTTTAACAGCTAATTCATTAAGAATATTCACTACTTATTCCCCCTTAAATCATTTTTCCATCTTCAATTTTTATAATTCTATCTGCATATTTTGCAATTTCCATGTTGTGTGTAATCATTACAATTGTTTGATTATATTCTTTATTAGATTTTCTTAAAAGCTCTACAATTTCATCACTTGCTCTTGAATCTAGATTACCTGTTGGTTCATCTGCTAAAATAATTGCTGGATTTGTTATCATTGCTCTGCCTATTGAAGTTCGCTGTTGTTGTCCTCCTGATAATTCATTTGGTAGATGATTTCTTCTCTTTTCAAGTCCTAATAACTTTATTAAATCATTTAATCTTTTTTCATTTATATCTTTATTATCCAATTTTAAAGGGAGTGTAATATTTTCTTCCACATTTAATATAGGAATTAAATTATAAAATTGATATATAAGTCCCACTTGTCTTCTTCTAAAAATAGCAAGTTGCTCATCATTAAATTTATATATATCCTTTCCATCTATAAATACTTTTCCACTAGTAGGTCTATCTACTCCACCTATTAAATGCAAAAGTGTAGATTTTCCACTACCGTGATGCACCAACAATTGCAACAAATTCACCTTTTTCTATTTTAAATGAAACATTATCTAATGCTACAACTCTTGTACTATCGCTTCCATAAATTTTACTTAAATTTTCAACTCTCAAAATTTCCATAAAAATTTTCTCCTTTCATATTTTACAAATTTATTATACTACATGTAAAGTGACAAGTAAGTGACATCTTAAAAAAATGTAAACATTATACAATGGCAACAAGGACAGTTCTAAAAATCTAGAACTGTCCTTGTTTTACTCTATTTCAAATATTTGATTTTCTTTTAAGCTTTTTTGTACATCTATTACACGTTGGTTTGATGAACCTTTCCATTTTAGCATTGGATTACTTAAATTTTCTATAAATGGTCCATCAACTAAAACATCTACATAGTTTAGGATTTCTTTATTTTTTAATTCTTTATCAAATGAAAATCCTGACCACATCCATATATTTTTATTTGGCAACTTTTCTTTAAATTCTTTTGCAAGTTTTGTTGTGCCTTCTATATTTTTAGGATGTAATGGTTCTCCTCCTAATATTGATAATCCTTTTACATTTTCATTATTGCATAAGTCTATTACTTTATTTATTGTTTCTTGTGTAAATTCTTTTCCTCCATTAAAATCATGTGTTTCTGGATTAAAGCATTTTTTGCAGTTAAATTCACATCCTTGCATAAATATAGATACTCTTACCCCTGGTCCATCTGCTATATCCATTTTTCTGATTTTACTATATCTCATTCTTATCTTCTCCTATTTATTACATATCTTCATCTTTATTATCTATATGAAGTACTCTTTCCTTAATTTCTTGGGTTCTTCCTTTATTCCAAAAGTTACTTCCTATATATCCACATGTTCTTCTTGCTACATTTAATGTGTCATGATCTTTGTTTCCACAATTTGGGCAATACCATTCTAATTCATCATTTATTAATATTTCTCCATCAAATCCACATTTCTGACAGTAATCTGATTTTGTATTTAGTTCTGCATACATTATATTATCATAAATGAATTTTATTATTTGTAAAACAGCATCTAAATTGTTTTGTAGATTTGGTGTTTCTATGTATGATATTGCTCCTCCTGGACTTAATCTTTGGAATTCACTTTCTAGTTTTAATTTTGAAAATGCATCTATATCTTCAAATACTGGTACATGATATGAATTTGTTATATAATCTCTATCTGTAATTCCTTCTATTATTCCGAATCTATCTTTTAAACATTTCGCAAATTTATAGGTTGTAGACTCTATTGGAGTTCCATATACACTATAGTCTATATTTTCTTTTTCCTTCCATTGTTTACATTTATCATTTAGTTTTTGCATAACTTTTAGTGCAAATTCTTTTCCTTCTCCATTATCTGTATGGCTATGTTCTGTCATGTATTTTACACATTCATATAATCCTGCATATCCTAATGATATTGTTGAATATCCTCCATGTAATAAGTCATGTATACTTTGTCCTTTTTCTAATCTTGCAAGTGCTCCATGTTGCCATAATATTGGTGCAACATCACTATTTGCTTTACTTAATCTTTGATGTCTTGCTTGTAATGCTCTGTGGCATAATTCTAATCTTTCCTCATAAATGTTCCAAAATGCTTCTTGATCTTTTCCAGATGATAGTGCAACATCTACTAAATTTATTGTTACTACACCTTGATTAAATCTTCCATAATATTTTGGTTTATTTGTTTTTGGATCTACATATGGTGTTAAAAATGATCTACATCCCATACATGGATAACAATTTCCATTACCATTTTTATCTATTTTTAGTTCTAACATTTTCTTTTCTGATATATAATCTGGTACTAACCTTTTTGCTGTACATTTAGCTGCAAGTTGTGTTAAATACCAATATTTACTATCCTCATGTATGTTGTCTTCTTCTAACACATACAATAATTTTGGAAATGCTGGTGTTACATATATACCTTTTTCATTTTTCATGCCTTGTATTCTTTGGTTTAATATTTCTTTTATTATCATCGCAAGTTCTTCTTTATATTCATCTGTTTCACCTAAATATAAGCATACACTTAAAAAAGGAGATTGTCCATTTGTTGTTGTCATAGAATTTATTTGGTATTGAAATGTTTGAACACCATCTTTTATTTCTTTTTCTAAGTCTTCTTTTGCAAATTTTTCACATTGCTCTTTACTAAAGTTTCTTTCTTGATATTTTTTTAAGTATATATTATAACTATCTCTTGCAAATGGTGCAAGATGTGTCATTGTAACTGTTGCTCCTCCATATTGACTAGATGTTACTGCTGTTATTATTTGTGTTGCTATGGTCATTGCTGTTAAGAATTTATGTGGTTTTTCTATCATAACTCCATTTATATTTGTTCCATTTTGTAACATATCTTCTAAATCAATTAAATCACAGTTATGTAGTGCATTTTGTGCAAAATAGTCTGCATCATGAAAATGTATTATTCCTTCATCGTGTGCTTTTACTATATCTTCTTTCAATAGGAACCTTCTTGTAATATCTGTACTTGTAATTCCTGCTAAGTAATCTCTTTGTGTTGTTACTACTTTTGCATTTTTATTAGAATTTTCATTATTCCAATATTCACTTTCTCCTTCTATTAATTCTTTAATAGATTGGTCTGTTGTGTTTGCTTTTCTAACTAATTCTCTTGTATAACGATATGTAATATATCTTTTAGCTAATTGATATTTTCCAAATTCCATTAATTTTTCTTCTATTATATCTTGAATGTCTTCTACTAATATTCTTGATTTATTAAGTTCCTCTATATATTTTATAATCTCTTCAATATTATCTTTAGAGATTTTTTCTTTTCTTCCAACTTCATTATTAGCTTTTTGTACTGCTATTCTTATCTTTTCTGGATTATATTCTACAATTGTTCCATCTCTTTTTATTATTTTCATATATTTTTCTCCCTTCGTTTTTCATGCATGAATTATATCATAAAAAACAAAGTTTTTTGTTGCATTTGCAACAATTTAATGTTAACTTTATAAATTCTCTTCTTATACCAATATAATTTCGTTATGTTACAATTATGTTACAATTGTATTACAATAAACATTCAGATATTATAATTCCCTACATTTGTCATGGATTTTTTATTAACAACATTTACAATTACAAATAAAACAATATAGACACATTTTATCTAAAAAATGTATCTATATGTTTTATATTTTTTAACATTATTGTAATGTAACATTAGCATCTATTGGGCATATTTGTACAAATGTATTTCCATCATTTACATCTATTATATTTCCTACTAAATCTTTATATATAGTTTTTGAATTACGAGATGTTTTTTCACATGTAATTTTTATTGCTTTTCCATTTGTAATATAATATCCATTTAATTTACCTATATTATTTAATCCTTGTCTATCTTTGTTTTCTGGATCAGCTAATTGATAATTTTTTGCAAATGTAATAATTATATTTTTTGTTGTAATTTTTTGCTTTGTATCCCAATCAATTTGTTGTGCATTTTTTGAATATCTTTCATATGTTTTGGTTTGTTCATTATATTTATAACTTACCTTGTTTTGGTCTGTATATGGTATTGTAACATTTGTTGCTAATAATGCTCCATTTTCTTCTTTTAATTCTATTTCATCTTGTTTATAATTCAAAACACTTGCTACATTAGATGTGGTTCTATATCCTTTTTTATTTGCTATATTCAATATATATTCTGTTTTTGTTGCAACATTATGTGGTGCTTTTTTATCCTTTACCCTCCAAAAACTTGCTTCACTTTCTGTTATTCCATTTATGTTATTTACTTTTAAAGTAGATATATCTGCTTCTGCTTGTGGACTCCACCCATAATGTACATATATTGCATCATTTTCTAATGCATAATCTAGAAAATAATGTCTAGAACTTCTTATTGGTCCTATTTTATTTAAGTTTTTTTCCTTAAATAATGCCATTAACCTTGTTTCTCCACCTTCTACAATTATCTCATATACCATATATGCATCATTTAATCCTGCTTGTGGTAATGCTCCTTTATGGTTATCAATCATAATTGCTATTGGTCTTTGTACTCCTGTATATGTTTTTATAGTTTCTTTTTTTTCTTCTTTTCTTCCTTCATCAACTCCTAAAGAAATAATTCCACCTGTTGTATTTTCTTCTTTTTGTTGCTTGCTATTTACTACTTTCATTACTAATAATATTGATGCTATTATTACTAAAACTACTAAAATTCCAATTAATATTTTTATTCCATTATTTTTTAACATAATTATTCTCCTTCTATTTTCTCAAAAATGTACCATTAAGTATGTCTATAATCTTATCTAATTGTGTTGTTCCAAAATATAATAGTGCCATTCCATATAATAGTACAACTACTAATATTCCTACTAATGCACCAACTGCAATTTCTGCCTTTGTCCTTTTTCCATTTTCATATCTATTTATTGCTATTGTTAAGGCCAATACTAATGCTAATGTAAATATTACCACATTTCTAGTAGTTAACCATATTATAGTTAATGCTGCAAACGCTATTGCTGTTTGGCCACTCGGCATAAAGTTATTTTTTATAAATTTGTGTTTATTGGTGGTACTTGCTGCTTTTAATGTTACTATTGTTATGACTGTTAATAAAATTGATACAAATGCTAAATGAATTGGCGAATTTGTTACTTCATCTATAATTTTCGTACCTATTGTGCTTATTTTTTCAAAAAACAGAAAATATGCAACAATTACTGCATTTATCGCTGCAATTACTACTGCACCTGCACCTACATCTTTTGCAATTTTAGCTTTTGGGTGATATAAATCTGTATATAAATCTACTACTGTTTCTATTGCTGTATTTAGCATTTCTGCTATAATTATTAGTACTACTGTAAACATTAAACATAAAAATTCAGCTTTATTTAAATCAAAAAACAAACTAACAAGCATTACTATTACTGCTATTACAAGTTGTTTTCTAATATTGCCTTGTGTTGTTATTGCATAAATAATTCCTTCTAATGCATTCTTCCATGCATCTATAAAGCTTGTATTCTTAGTTTTTTTCTCTTTTTCTTTATTCATAATAACCCCTTTTATAGTCTTTTTATATTTAATTCTTGTAATATTTTTTCTTCTTTGGGTCTCATTATTTCTTTATCTTTTTGTTCTATATGATCATATCCCATTAAATGATAAAATCCATGAACTAACATATATGCTAACTCTCTTTCTAAACTATGCCCATATTCTTTTGCTTGTTTTTCTACTTGTTGTATGGATATAATTATATCTCCTAGTACTTCTTTTACTATATTTTCTTTATTTTTTATTTTTTCTTGTATTTCATTTTTTTCAAACATTGGAAAAGATAATACATCAGTTTGCTTATCTATGTTTCTGTATTGGTTATTAATTTTTCTTATAATTTCAGGATTAGTTAAAGTTATACTTATATACATATTTGTATTTTCTAAATTTTCTTTTTCAAAGCATTTAGTCAATACTTTTTTTACTACTTTTATATAACTTTCATTTTCTTCTATTTCATAAAAATTTATTTCTACTATGTCTTCCATTTGTTTTACCTCTATTAATTCTAAAAAGGTAGGCAAATAACCTACCTTGCATATACTTTATTTTTGGTATACTTGCCTTCTAATGTCTTACAAGAATTTTTCTTGTTTTTCATAACTCCTAATTGTACTAATATGTTTTTATAAAATTTAATTATATTTGAATATTTTTGTGGGTTAACATATAGTGCTTTTAAATCATTTTTTATAAATAGGATTTGTTTTTTCTTAAGCTTTTCTTGCTCATCTTTTATTCTTATAATTTGATTATATTCATTCCAAAATTTCTTATATTCTTCTCTTGATGCTGGTTTGTCCCAATATATTTTTGTTGATAATAGTTTTATATTATAATCTTCTATAAGTGCTATTAGCATATTAAATGCATCTTGTTGTTTTTTTTCTAATTGTGAGGATATAATTAAATTTCTTGTGTCTTTTAATAATTTTATATATCCTTGTTCTGCAACAACTAATGGTAAACTGTGTGTAAATAATTTTCTACTTATGCCTAATAGTAAAAGTCTTTTTTCTATTTTGTCTTTCCCATCTAGTTTTCCTGCTAAGAATGTATTAAATTTATCATATTCATCTAGAATTTCCCTATATGAATTTGTTTTATCATTTTCTATTTTTATTGGTAATACCTCTGTTATGTATTCTTCTAAAGTATTAAATATCTTTTCATATGTTTCATCTTTTGTAACTTTTGAATTAACACTATCTGCAAGTTGTATAGAATAATTTTTTAATATTCCTTTATATAAACTTTCCATTTTATCTGCATAGAATTTTTTGTATCTAGATAATATT
Organism: uncultured Clostridium sp.; assembly: GCA_948468275.1. GTDB lineage: Bacteria > Bacillota > Clostridia > TANB77 > CAG-508 > RGIG8482. Next base: position 17,103 of record CAOKHI010000034.1, read on the forward strand.
TTTTCTTTATTTTGTACACATAAAGATTCATAGTCTAGTTCTAATAAATATTTTTGCTTTCTATGTTTGTATTCTATATATTGTGTTTCTTTTAAATGTATTACTGTATAATATTTAGAAAGTGCATTTTTTTCAAATTCAGATGCTGTATTATTTTTTACTTTTTTATATATTGAATCCATAATATATTTGTCTATTGATTCTAAATATAAACCATACATATCTTCATATTTCTTAGATATTGCTTCTTTTTTCTCTCCTTCTTCTATTTCGTCTTCTTCTACGTAAGTTTCATATGCTTTTAATAAATTATTTCTTTTTATTGTTATTAAAACGCCATTTATTCCAATTTTAGTTGGTATTAATAATTTTGTTAATGTATTAGTTATTTTTCCAAAAAAAGTTTTTTCTGCTGGTAGTACTCTTAAGCTTTTTTCCGCCATTTATCATCATTCCTTTCAAAATATCAATTTTTCCTTTGTGCCTATATTCTCAAGTACCTCATAAATTAGTTCAACTTCTATTTCATCCTCATTTTCTTTAAAATTCATTTGTGTATTTACAATATTATCTGTATTTTCTATTTCTTCTTTTAATTCTTTTTCTAATTTCTCTATTAATATGTTTTTTGCCTCTTCCTTAGAGTATGTTATATTTTTTTTAGTTTGTTCCTTATATGTATTTTTTCCATATTCTATTGGTAAATAGAAGTTTGAAAATATTTTTAATTTTTTATTCTCATTTATTGTATCATAATTTTCGAATTTTGGAAGCCTTTTTAATAAATTTATTTGAAAATTATTTATTTTTATATAATAACTTTTTTCTTCATTTCCTGTTTGTTCTTCTATATGTGTTTTTAAAGCCATTTTTTCTTTTTTAGAATACCATACTTTTGCTTGTATATCTCCTTTTGCATGAACATATCTTGTTCCTGTATATTTCCCTTCAAGCCAACCAGCAATTAAAATATCTCCTTTTTTTACTATATCATCTTGTTTTACTAATGCTGTGCCATTTGCTGCATTTATTTTTGTTATAATCCCTTCTTTTTGTGAGATTATATTACAGTATTCCTGTTCGTTTATTATATCTGGTTTTTTATCTGCCTCTACTATTTCTACTAATAAATTGGTTCCATGTATTTTCATTCCTATCCATGCTATATCATCTCTTTGTAATCGTATATTACTAATTATTTGTTTTGTATCTATTTTTTGTTTTAACTTTCCTAATTTTACATCATTATCATTTAATAACTGTAAAATTTCGTCTGTATTTATTGTTTCATTTCCTGTTATTTCTATGTTCCATAAGAAGTTTGAAATCCCAAATATACCTATTAGTATTACTAATAAAGATATTAAAAATATTTTTCTTTTTTTGTATTTATGTAATAAAAAAGGAATTCCTTTTTTAGTTTCAATTTTTATTCTACATTTTGTTTTCTTGGCTATTTGTTTTAATTTTCTAAAATCCCTCATTCCTACATTTGCATATAAAAAACTAGATTTCTTTCTTTTCAAATTCCATAACAGAATATTTTTACTAATACATATATTTATAAATCGTTCTATAAAATATCCTTCTACACTTATATTTACATATCCTAATATATAGTTAATTAATATTTTAAAAAACACTGTATTCCTCCTATTCGTCTGTAATACTTTCAAAATCCAAACTATCTATTTTTCCTAAAACCATAATATCTTCACCTGTCATTTCTTTTAGTCTTAAATTAAATCCATTTATATTAATTGCTCCAATATGTGTATTTATTTTTATATAAAATTCTTCATATTCTAATATAGATTTATAATTTTCAATAAGCATCTGTTCAAATCCAACAATTGTAATTTTAGGTTCATTAGAAACAATTTCTTTTGGCATTTCCAATATTTCATTTAACCTACTACTACGTACTTTTCTCTTTTTATTCATCACGTCCTCCTATCTTTTAATATATATGCTATTGTTTTTCTAAAAATAACAAATCGAGTAGAGAATAAATAATTATTTTATTTATTCCCTCTCACACCACTGTAC
>CAOKHI010000035.1 GCA_948468275.1 uncultured Clostridium sp.
TTTTAGACCTTAATTGTGTCGTCCTATATAGACTAGCAATTAAGGTCTTATTTTTACTATTATCTAAATATATTTTTATATTTTCTACTTTATATAAAGTGTAGTACGAAATCCATAGGTAGTATTTGTATTAGGTGCATAACTACAACCACGAAATACCGCTGGGAATTGAGTGCGAACATGTGAGAAGCAGCCACCACGAAGCACGTATGTGTTGATATTTGTATTATTATTGTAATTTATACTTGCATAATATGATGTTTCCATTGTCCATTCCCATAAGTTTCCTGCTACATCATATAGATTTTGCTTTTTTACTTGTTCTGTTGATCCTGTTGTTAGTAATACATATGATTCTAATCCTGCATTTGTTCCTGCTATCTCACTTGTACTTTTAAATCCATTTGTTGCTCCTGTTGATGTTACTCCTGTATAATATCCTCGTAACTCTGTTAATGCTACATCATTATAATTTCCCCAATTTGATGTTTGCACATCTACTCCATTTTCTTGCATATATTTCATCATTATGTCCCACTAGGTTCCTGTTACTAGTCCACTTCTTACAGATTTATGATTTTTATACATTTTTCTTGTCATTTCCACTGCTGTATAATAATCTGCATGATAATATGGTATACTGTTTGCTTTTAATACTACATTTCCTTCCTGCTTGTTTGTTCCTGTTTCTACTATTGCTCCTTCTTGTCTTGCTGTATAATCGTAATTTTGCCAGGTCCAACCATTTATCCCTGTTTGTATTCCCACTGACTCTTTCAATGATGCATTGTTACTAAATGTTACACTATTTTCAAAACTATTTGTTTGTTCATTATATGTTGCTATCCCTGCTTCATATCTTCCTATATAAAATCCTTCATATTTTGCTACCTGTTCATATTCTGCTGAGCCTGTTTCCATATCCCATTTTGTATTTTCTTTTCCGCCAATTTATTTTTTTATATTCCTCTATTTTACATGGTATCCACACAAACTGATTTCCCTTTAACTTTGTTGCATATTCATGTGTTGTCTTATCTACTCCTACTTCATATCTATCTGCTTCATTATCTGATATTACTACTCCTTCATTTATTTTTCCTCCTACATAATAAAATCCTATTGGCACAGGTATTGTTTCTCCTTCTCCTGTTGATACTGCATATACTGATGCTACCTTTTTTGATTCTTCTATTTGTTTGCCATCTTCTGTTGATACATATGCTACTGTATCTGTTAACCATTTTTCTGGCATTTTTACCTTACTTCCTGCTTCTACTTCAGTCGTATTTTCTGGTAATTTTCCCATTTCTCCTAATTTTTTATATAATTCTTCTAACTCTTTTTGCTCTTTTTCCTGTTCACTTAAATATTTATCCGTTGCAAGTCCGTGCCTTGTCTATTATTCCTCCATTTATTACGAAGTTTATTACTACTCCTGCTAATATTAGTAATATTAGTATTGTTATTATTAAAGCTATTAATGTTATTGCCTTTTGCGATGAGCATTTTTTCATATTTACTACACAATATTTTCTATTTGATTTATTTACACTATTTCTTGTACTCTTGTTCATCCATTGTTTTATCATATCTTCTAATTCTCCTTTGTATAAACATTTTTCCAACTTTTATTACTTCATTCATTTTATACTAAATTTATTTCTTATGTCAATATAAAACACACAATAAGCTTTTTTATTTTGACTTATTGTGTGTTTGTTTCCATAACTGGTTTATTCTTTTGCTATTTATCTTTTTTTCTTTAAAATTTTTGCAACATTTCACTTTATAATAATCTTTAATTCTTTTAAAAACTCCTTTTACTTGTATTAATATTTTTCATATATTTTGTATTTCTTCCACTTCCTATTATTTGTGCTAATCCTTCTTTTACCATTCTTCCTAATACAGCCTCAACTGTTGTTGCACTTACATCTGGTAGTATATTACAAATTTCAGCTTTTGAAATAGGTGTTAAATTATTTAGTACTGTTGCTTCAATTCTTGCTTTCTTTGTGATTTTTTTGCTATTTACAACACTAAATCTTTTATCTAATTCTTTATAACACATATATAAAGTAGATAAAAAATTTTCTATAAAAGGAATATAAGTATGTTCATTTTCTAACCAATTAATAGAAGATAATCTTAGTGCTTCATAATAATTTCCTTTACTATTATTTATTTGTTCTTCAAACGAAATATATTTACCAACATCAAATCCATTTTTATATAATAATAACAATGTTAATAATCTTGACATTCTTCCATTGCCATCTCTAAATGGATGTATACAAAGAAAATCAAGAATAAAACATGGAATTAGTAATAATTGATTAATATTAGAATTATTACTTGCATCATTATATGCTAGTATAAGTTGTTCCATTGCTTCTGGTGTTTCTTTTGTAGATAATGGTTTAAATCTAATTTTCCTGTTTCCATTTTTATCTTTTTCTACAATATAGTTTTCGTTTATTTTATATTTTCCTGCATCTTCAGTTCCTGTATATGACATCATTATTTCATGTAGTCTTAGAATTGTATTTTCACTTAATTCAATATGTTCATAATGAAGATGTATTTCATTTAAACTATCACGATAACCTGCAATTTCATTTTCATTATGATTTAATGGTTTACTATTTTGATTTACTATTTCTTCTATACGTTCATCGCTAGTTACAATTCCTTCTATAGCATTTGAGCTTTTAACTGATTGTACTACTGCTATTTTTTCTAATTCTGTAAATATTTTTTCATATTCATTTTTTCTTATCTTTGCTCCTGTTTTTAATGAATATATAGTTGCTGTTATATTTATCAAATTGGCTGGTAGTAAGCCATTATCCAGAAAAAAATAATCAAATTTTTTCATTTATTTCCTTCTTTCTGCATATACTCTATATTTTTATATGCATATATCTTATATTATCTGCATATATTTTATCATTTTATATGCAGATAATCAATAGTTTGATTTACAATTTTTTCTAGTTTTTTCGTATTAGTATATTCTTTGCAAACCTCTCTTAATATTTTTTATCATTATTAATATTGTGTTTATTTAGATATTTAATAAATATTATCTAATGTTCTACTTGCCATTTTAAAATTGGATATCCATTATTATATTTCCATGTTCCTTCATCATTTTGTATATCATCTCTCCAGAATTCACCTAAACTAATTGCATTAAAATTCTCTCCTTCTCCATAGCAATTTATAGATTTAGAAGCATTCAAAAGTCTGCCTATAATTTGTGCTTTATAGCTACCTCCTGTTAAAGTTCCTATATTATAACAATTTGTAAAAAATATTGCTCCATTTGAATGATCTGTTCCTGCTATTCCTCCTATTTCTGAACTTCCACTTATGCTTCCTACATTATAACTATTGTTTATATTAATTTTATTTATATTACATCCTACTATTCCTCCAACAGTTTTACTACTACTGCTTATATTTCCATAATTAGCACATTCATCAATTTGACCATCAGTTAATACTCCACCTATTCCTCCTGCATACATATTATATGATTTAATTTGAGCATAATTTATACATTTTCTTATATTACCAGAACCTATTCCACAAAAGCCTCCTACATAAGTTCCCCATGAATTCTTAGAAGTACCATATACTATTACATTTTTTCCTATTACACATTCCTCTAAATTAACTCCTGAAGCATCACCAAATAATGCTCCTATATTATATGTTCCTTGTATATAACTATTATCTATTTTTATATTTTTTATTATAGCACTTACTACTGTTCTAAATAATGCTTGATTATTATTTGAATTTTTAATATATACACCATTAATTGTATGATAATTGCCTTCAAATCTTCCTTTAAAATTTACATTTTCTGTGCCAATTGGTACCCATTGGTTTTGTTCTGTTCCTTCTAAATCTATATCTGCCATTACTCTTGCTGTTCTTCCTTCAAATGTTCTTCCACTGTTTACCTTATCTCTAAAATTCTCCATGTCTTGCTTATTCCATATGTCCATATCCTCTGTTATATCTGTTACTTCTATTTTTCCTATTTTGTAGTTTCCTTCTTCATCTTTTACATATATTGTGTATATTCCATTCTCTGTTATTTCTTTTTCTAATTCATATATATTCTCTACTTTACTTGGTATTTCCATGTTTTCGCCTTTTACTTTTATTTGGCTTATTGTTCCTTCATATGTTATATTTATTTGTAAATTTGCATTTACATAGTCTTCTCTTATTTGTGCTTTTGCTTCTATTTGTATTTCGTGGTTTTGTTCTCCTTTTCCTAATCCTGTTACTATTTTAGGTACGTTCCTATCTATTTCAAATTTCCAATCATCTACTATTACTATGTTGTCTACTACTACCATATTTTCTTTTTCTAATTCATTATCTATATATTCATTTTTATTATAATCCTTTTGTATATATTTATCGGCTTGTAAATCTGCTAATACTATTTCTAATCTTTCTTTTGCACTTTCCTCTGAATATATTTCTCCTGATTTTGTTGCTTTTTCTAGTAGTCCTCCTTTTCCTATTATTATATTTATTGTTATTCCTGCTAATATTAGTAACACTATTATTGTTATTATTAAAGCTATTAATGTTATTGCCTTTTGCGATGAGCATTTTTTCATATTTACTACACAATATTTTCTATTTGATTTATTTACACTATTTCTTGTACTCTTGTTCATCCATTGTTTTATCATATCTTCTAATTCTCCTTTGTATAAACATTTTTCCAACTTTTATTACTTCATTCATTTTATACTAAATTTATTTCTTATGTCAATATAAAACACACAATAAGCTTTTTTATTTTGACTTATTGTGTGTTTGTTTCCATAATTTTTTATTCTTACTATTATCTATCTTTTTTTCTTTAAAATTTTTGCAACATCTCACTTTATAATATCATCATTAATGTATTTATTCTATATTAATTTTAATATTTTTCTAATAACCAATCAATTAAATTTTTATGAATTATTCCATCTTTTGAAAAATCCACTTTATCTAGTGAAAGAACATATTTAGGATAATTATCATTTATTCCTTTATACGCTCCAAATTCTCTAGCTTCAGTTTTCGGATCTTCTACTAGATATGTAACTTGAAAATATAGTTTTTCTTCATTATTTGTAGCAATAAAATCAATTTCTCCTTCCTTTGTCTTTCCTATATATACATCATATCCTCTTATTAATAGTTCATTATATACAACATTTTCAATAGCAAAAGTTTTATTTATTTCAAAATTGTTATTCTTTATTTGAGCTATTCCCAGATCAGTCATATAGTATTTATTTAATGTTTTTAATATTGCTTTTCCATGAATATCATATCTATATATTTTTTTCATTATTAATGCCCTACATAGTGCATCTAAATATATATATAATGTTTCCGTTGATACAGACTTGCCTTCATTTTTTAAGAATTTTATAACATTTTCAGCAGAAAACTCACGTCCTGTTATATCTACAATATATTGTAATAGCAAATTAAATAAAACTGTATCTTTCAATCCTAATCTGTCTACTACATCTCTTAAAATAATAGAATCAAAAACACTATGCAAATAATCTTTTATGTTACTTTCATCTGTAAATTGAATTCTATTAGGAAGCCCTCCCCATTTTACAAAATCCCAAAAAGTTTCATCTTTTTTGCCATCTTTACTTGTTATTTCTATAAACTCTTTATAACTTAATGGATAAATATTGAATAATACATACCTTCCAGATAATACTGTTGACAATTCATTTGATAATAATTTACTATTTGAACCTGTAATAAATATACTTATATTTTCTATAGAAGCTCTTAATGAATTTACTACTTCTTCAAATTTATCTACTTTTTGAATTTCATCTAAAAACACATAATATTTTTTTTCATCTACTATTTTTTCTTTTATATATTTATTTAATTCTTTATAATCTTGTAAATCTTCATATTCTATAAGCTCAAAATTTATATATATAATATGTTCTTTGTCAACTCCCTTATCTTTTAGTTCATTCATTATTTGTTTCAATAATACAGATTTTCCACATCTTCTTATTCCTACTAAAATTTTTACAAGATCACTATCATAAAAACCTCTAATTCTCGATAAATATATTTCTCTTTTTAACATTTTAATCACCTATATAAATTATAAGTTTTTATTTAAATTCTGTCAAGATATTTCGCAAAAGAGAAATATCTTTAACCAAATATTCCTCTTCTTTTTATTGGTGGTTGTTCATTCATTGTTTTTGCTAGTTCTACTAGTAATTCTCTTTGTTCTTTAGATAATCTTTTTGGAGTTTGTATTTCTACTGTGAATACAAAATCTCCTTCATAGTTTCTATTTATTGCTTTAAATCCTTTTCCTCTTATTCTAAATCTAGTTCCTGTTTGGGTTCCTTCTGGTATTTTGAATTTTTCAAAAGTTCCATCTACCATTGGAATTTTTAACTCTGCTCCTAATGTTGCTTGTGTGAATGTTATTGGTATGTCACATAATACATTATAATCTTGTCTTGTATATAAATTGTGTCTTTTTATATGTACAGTAATGTATAAATCTCCTTTTGGTCCACCTTTGCTACCTGGTGCTCCTTCTCCTCTTAATACTACTGTTTGGTTTTCATCAATTCCTGCTGGAATTTTCACTTTTATTTTAGCTTGCTTTTTTACAGTTCCTTTTCCTCTACAAGTTTCACATGGCTCTTTTATTATCTTTCCTTCTCCATGACAATTTGTACATGTTCTTGTAGTCTGCATTTGTCCAAGTATTGTAGTTTGTATTTGTTTTATTTGTCCTGTTCCACCACACATAGAACATGTCTCTACTTTGCTACCTTGTTTTGCTCCTGTACCATTACATGTACTACATGTATCTTCTCTATTTATAGATATTTCTTTTTCTACTCCAAGGTATGCTTCTTCAAAGGTTATTTCCATATTATACCTTAAATCTGCACCCTTGATAGGCCCATTTTGCCTTGAAGATGAACTTCTTCCTCCAAATCCACCTCCAAAAAATGATGAAAATATATCTCCTAAATCTCCCATATCAAATCCATCAAACCCTGATGTAGAATATGAATAGTATCCTCCACCTGGTCCACCACCAAATCCTGCTGGTCCATCATGTCCAAATTGGTCATACATTCTTCTTTTTTGTGGATCAGATAAATTTTCATATGCTTCATTTACTTCTTTAAACTTTGCTTCTGCTTCTTTTTTGTTATCTGGATTTGCATCTGGATGATATTTTTTAGCAAGTCTTCTATATGCTTTTTTTAATTCATCATCACTTGCATTTTTATTTACTCCTAATACTTCATAATAGTCTCTTTTATCTGCCATTTTAGCCTCCATCTTGCATTAGAAAATAGAAGTTAGAACTTAGATTATCTAACTTCTGTTTTCTAATTACAAATTATTTATTTCCTTCGTTTCCATCTTCTTCTACTTTATAGTCTGCATCATATACATTTCCATCATTTGGTTGTTCCTCTCCTGCTGTTGATGTTCCTCCTGTTTGTTCTGCTCCTGCATTTGGATTTGCTGCTTTATATAGTTTTTCAGAGATTTCATAAAATGCTTGTGTTAATTTTTCTGTTGCTTCTTTTATTTTGTCTATATCTGTTCCTTCTAATGATTTTTTTACATTTTCTATTTCTGTTTCAACTTTTGCTTTTTCTTCTCCACTTACTTTATCTCCTAATTCTTTTAATGTCTTTTCACTATTATATACTAAGCTTTCTGCATTGTTTCTAGCTTCAATTTCTTCTTTTTTCTTCTTATCTTCACTAGCATGTGCTTCTGCATCTTTTACTGCTTTTTCTATGTCTTCATCAGATAAGTTTGAACTTGCTGTTATAGATACATCCTGGCTATTTCCTGTTGCCATATCTTTTGCAGATACATGTACTATACCATTTGCATCTATATCAAATGTTACTTCTATTTGTGGAACTCCACGTGGTGCTGCTGGTATTCCTGTTAATTGGAATCTTCCTAAAGTTTTATTATATGCTGCCATTTCACGTTCTCCTTGTAAAACGTGTACTTCAACACTTGTTTGACCATCTGCTGCTGTTGAAAATACTTGTGATTTTTTAGTTGGTATTGTTGTATTTCTTTCTATTAGTTTTGTAAATACTCCTCCATATGTTTCTATTCCTAATGATAATGGTGTTACATCTAATAATACTAAATCTTTAACATCTCCTGATAGTACACCACCTTGAATTGCTGCTCCTATTGCAACACATTCATCTGGATTTATTCCTTTATCTGGTTCTTTTCCTGTAACTCTTTTTACTAAGTCTTGAACTGCTGGAACTCTTGTTGAACCTCCAACTAGTAGTACTTTGTGTAAATCAGATGCTGATATTCCTGCATCTTTTAATGCTTGATTTACAGGTCCTGCTGTTGATTCTACTAAATCTCTTATTAATTCTTCAAATTTTGATTTTGTAAGAGTAATATCTAAGTGTTTTGGTCCTGTTGCATCTGCTGTTATAAATGGTAAATTTATATTTGTTTGTTGTACTCCTGATAATTCTATTTTTGCTTTTTCTGCTGCTTCTTTTAGTCTTTGCATAGCCATTTTATCTGTTGCTAAATCTACTCCTTGCTCTTTTTTGAATTCTGCAACTAAGAAGTCTATTATTTTTTGGTCAAAATCATCTCCTCCTAATCTATTGTTTCCACTTGTTGCTAAAACTTCAAATACTCCATCACCTATATCTAGTATAGATACATCAAATGTACCTCCACCTAAGTCATATACCATTATTTTTTGGTCTACATTTTCTTTATCCATTCCATATGCAAGTGATGCTGCTGTTGGTTCGTTTATAATTCTTAAAACTTCTAATCCCGCTATTTTTCCTGCATCTTTTGTTGCTTGTCTTTGTGCATCATTAAAATATGCAGGTACTGTTATAACTGCTTGTGTAACTTGACTTCCTAAATAGTTTTCTGCATCTGATTTTAATTTTTGAAGTATCATTGCAGATATTTCTTGTGGTGTAAATTCATCACCTTCTATTTTTACTTTTTTATCTGTTCCCATTGATCTTTTTATTGATATTACAGTATTTTCTGGATTTGTAACTGCTTGACGTTTTGCTATTTGTCCAACTAGTCTTTCTCCATTTTTTGAAAATGCTACTACTGATGGTGTTGTTCTATTTCCTTCTGCATTTGGTATTACTACCGCTTCTCCACCTTCCATAACTGAAACACATGAATTTGTTGTTCCTAAATCAATTCCTATTATTTTTCCCATTTTTTTAATTCCTCCTTATAATTTTCATTTTTAATAGTTTGACTTTTTAAATATTGTAGGTAAAGTTAATGAACCCACATCTTGAATTCGACAACGTTTTATATATAGCACTATTTAAAAGCTTAACTATTTTTTTATTTTTTTGGGTTTCTTTTGTAATTTTATATAATTTAAATTTAATAACTAATTTACTACTACAACCATTGAATGACGTATTACCTTTTGCCCTATTTTGTAGCCTTTTCTGAATTCTTCCTTGATTGTTCCACTTTGTAAATCTTCTGCTTCTACACTACTTACTGCTTCATGAAATTCTGGATTGAATTGTTCTCCTACTGTTTCTATTGGAGTAACTCCTAAATTTGCTAATGTATCAATAAATTGCTTTTGTACCATTTGTACTCCTTGTTTATATCCTTCATCTGCTGTTTCTGCATTTACTGCTTTTTCTAAATTGTCTAATATTGGTAAAAATGATGTTACTATATCAGATACTAAAGAATTATATAATCCTTCTCTTTCCTTTTGACTTCTTTTTTTGTAATTATCAAATTCTGCCATAATTCTTTTATATCTGTCTTGAGTTTCTTCTAATTCTTGTTTTGTTTTTAAAAGTTCATCAGCTTTTTTTACTTGTATTTCATCTATGTTATTTTCGTTTGTGTTATTGTTTTCCTCCATGTTTTTTCCTCCCTTATTTATATCTAATATTTTACATATCTTTTTCTTTCATTTTTTTGCTTAGGTATTTCATTACTGAAATAACCTTTGAATAATCCATTCTTTTAGGACCTATTATACCTATTGTTCCTAAATCCTTATCTCCTATTGAATGCTTAAATGTTACTATACTAAAGTCTTTTAATCTTTCATTATCATTTTCATCACCAATATATACATTTATGTCTTTTGCTACACCAGAATCTAGCATATCTAGTACTAACTCTTTTGTGTCTAATACATTTATAAAGTTTTTTGCTATATCTAAACTCTTAAATTCTGGTAAATCAAATGCTTTATTTGTTCCTTGTAAATATATACTATTTTCATCTTGTATTACTTTATTTATTTGTTCTATAATAGGTTTTATAACATCTATACTATATGTTATCTCTGCTAGTATATATTCCTCCATTGGTTTATCTATTTTACTTAATGGTTTTCCCTTTAGTTTGCTATTAAATAAATTATTCAAAGTTTCTACTTGACTTATAGTAATATCTTGATCATATTTTATTATAGTTTCCTTTATTAAACCACTATCTGTTACTATAACAATCATTAGCATTCTACTTCCCAATAGTACAAATTTTATCTCATCTATTATTTGTGTTTCAGTTTTTGGTCCTATTGCGACTGTTGTATAATGTGTTATCTCAGATAGTGTTGATGTTGCAATTTTAGTTAATTCCTCTATTTCATTAACTTTAGTTGATAATTTATTTTGAATATATTTTATTTCCTCTAAAGATATATCATCTTCTTTTATTAATTCATCTACATAAAACCTATATCCTTTTTCTGATGGTATACGACCTGCTGATGTATGTGGTTTATCTAAATATCCTGTACTTTCTAATTCTGCAAGTTCATTTCTAACTGTTGCACTACTATAATCTAATCCATATTTTTTTACAAGTGTTCCTGAACTTACAGGTTCTGCTGTGTTAATATATTCATCTATTACCGCTTGCAAAATCTCTTTTTTTCTTTTATCTAGCATTGTTTCACCTCTTTTTAGCACTTTATAGGTTAGACTGCTAATTTCTTGATATATATTATATCCAATTTTAGCAATTGTCAATACACTTTGCTAATTTTTTTGTGAATTTTGTGTGAAAGTTTATACATAATAGGTAATATAAGCTATTGTAACTCTAGAAAAAATGGGCGAGTACACTCGCCCATTTGATGAAACATTATTTAATTTTTAACATTATCCATATACCAGTTGCAACTAAAACGCCGCTTATTAGCATTATAGAACATAATGTAATTGGTGATAATCCTGTATATCCTGCTTCTCGTATCAATGAAACATATATATACATGCTGTCAACTTGAAAAAAAGCTATCATCATCAATACTACTCCAAGCAAAAATATAATTCCTCCTGCTATCATCCGTTTCATACTTTTTCTCCTTTCTTTTACTTGCCTCCATGGGCTTATTTACTTTTTTATTATAACATTTTTTTATTATTTATGCAAACTCAATCCATACCTTATTTGCAAAGTTGATACCTTTATTTGTTAGCTTTATACTATTTTCATATATTTGCAATAAATCATTTTGTACTAGTCTATTTAATTCATTTCTAAATATGTATAATGGATTTTGTATGAATTTATTTTTAAAGTCTGATATTTGTATTCCATCTATTTTTCTTAATCCTAACAACATGTATTCTTTCATTTTATCTTGCTTTGTTTGGGTTTCATGTATTTGTTTTTGTGAAGCATCTTGTATGTATTTTTTTATATCTATTGTATTTGAATATCTAATATTACTTATATATGAATGTGCTGCTGCTCCAAATCCTATGTAGTTGTTTTGTTCCCAACAATTTGTATTATGTTTAGAATTATATCCTGGTTTTGCGTAATTTGATATTTCGTAATGTACATATCCTGCTTTTTCTAGCATATTCTTTGTATTCCAATACATAGCTCTTTCTATTTCATCACAAGGTACATCTAACTTGTGTGTATTTACTAAATTATATAATGGTGTTTCTTCTTCTAATATTAAAGAATAAATAGATATATGCTCTGGATTTAATCTTATTACTTTTTCTACTGTTTCATTTAATATTTCTATTGTTTGATTTGGTAAAGCAAGCATTAAATCTACATTTACATTTTTAAACCCAACTTTTCTTACAGTATCATAGCTTTCTAAAAATTGTTCATATGTATGTATTCTACCTATTTGTTTTAATATATTATTATTTGTACTTTGTAGCCCTATACTTACTCTATTTACTCCGCTTCTTTTGTATTCTTGCAATTTAGTTTTTGTAATAGTTCCTGGATTTATTTCTATTGTAATTTCTGCATCTTTTTGTATTTTAAATTTGTTTTGTAATGTCTGTAATATTTGGGCTATATAAATACTATCTATATATGAAGGTGTTCCTCCTCCTATATAGATAGTATTTACTGTATATTCTTCTAAATTAACTTTACATGGTATATTGCAATTTAATATTTCTATACATACAGATTCTACATATTCTTCTACTAAATCTATTTTATTATCATATGACACAAAATCGCAATATAAACACTTTTTTGCGCAAAATGGTATATGTACATATATTCCTAATTCCTTCATTACTTTCACCTTTTACTTGCTATTTCACATATTTTTTTTAATCTATGATTCACTCCAGACTTTCCTATTGGATTTTCCAACATTTGTCCTAATTCTTTCAAATTTGCATCTGGATTTTTTATTCTGATGTTTGCTATTTCTTTTAAATTCTCTGGAAGTTCATCAAATTTTTTACTCTTTTTTAAATAATTTATTGCATTTATTTGTTCTACTGCTGCATTTATTGTTTTGTTTAAATTTGCTGTTTCGCAATTTACTATTCTGTTTATGTTATTTCTAGTTTCCCTTACTACACGAATTTGTTCAAATTCTAATACTGCTTTATATGCACCTACTAAGGCAAGATATTTAGAAATCTCTTCTGCGTCTTTTATATAAATACAATAACTTTTTACTCTATCTAATAATTTTGCTTGTATATTAAATTGCTTTAATATTTCTGATACAAATATGGCATTTCTTTTTGTACTAAATGCTGTTTCCAAATGATATTTATTTTGTGGATTATTTAATGAGCCTCCTCCTAAAAAAGTACCTCTTACAAATGCCTTATAAATTAATTCATTTTTATTATCAATAAATATATTATTCTTTATTTCAATATTATCTTCTATATATTCTAATTCTTCAAACTCCTGCTTTTTAAAAGTTATATAATATACTTTGCCTTGCAATTTTATATTATAATCTATACTCATATTGTTTAAAAGTTTATTAAATCTATTTATATTATACTCATTTTCTGTAGAATATCTTATTTTATTTTGCTTTATCACAATGTTATTACTTATTAAATATCCTATAAACTCAGCCTTAATAGCTTCTTTATTAGATAAATTATTTATTTTACTTAATTCCTCTTTAATATTAAAAGAAAAAGACATTTTATCACCTTCTACATTAATTTGTAGTTTACTACTAAATTATAGTTTTTGTTAAAAAGAATTTTAATTATTGTTAAAAGCACAATATCATTAAGTAAAAGAAAATAATTAAATTTGTACATTAGAAATTGCACTATACATTTGGGTTAGTAATCCCATTTCTATTTTTGTTTTTTAAACATTACTATTCTATCATTCCCATTTAAATCTATTTTTGAATTAATGTCTACATATTTTCCATTTGCACTTACTAAATCTATTACTTGTTTTTTTTGGTCATATCCTATTTCTAGTAAAACACTCCCATAAGTATTTAAGTACTTGTGTGCACTATCTATTATTATTTTATAAAATGTAAGTCCATCTTTTCCACCATCTAATGCAATTCGTGGTTCACTTTGTACTTCATTATCTAGCTCTTTTATTATATTAGTCTTTATATATGGAGGATTTGAAACTATTATATCAAATTTATCATTTATATTTTCAAACATATTAGAATTTATGAATTCTATTTTTTCTTCTATATTATTTAAAATAGCATTCTTCTTAGCAATTTTTAACGCATTTTTGCTAATATCTGATTGTATAATTTTACAATTTTGCACATATTTTGCTATTGAAATTCCTATCGCTCCACTCCCTGTACATAAATCTAGTATTTTATAATTTTTATTTACATTATTTTTACAGATATCAATAATTTCTTCTACTAAATTTTCTGTATCTGCTCTTGGTATTAATACATTTTCGTCCACATAGAATTTAAGTTTCATAAATTCTTGTTGATTTGTTATATATTGAAGTGGTTTTCCTTTTATTATTTCATTTATTAGTTCTTTATATTTACATTCTAATACTTCATTCACTTCTGTTGTATCATATATTAGTAATTGTTCTTTTGTTAACTTTAATACAAATGCTAATAATATTTTCGATTTTAATATAGCATCTGATATATTGTTTTCTTTTAATTCATTTACACCATATTTTAATATTTGTTTTATTAACATCTTTGTTTGTTTAGTTCAGAATATTTATTGTTTGTATTAATTATTACTATTCTAAACATTAACCTTTCTTACATTAATTTTATTTTACATGCATTTAGAACATTTCTGTTTAATAATTTCTATATAAAAAGCTTTATAACTTGTTATATCAAATAAAAAAATGATTCTTGCTTTTATATTAACTTATCCTAAAACTATTTTTTAGTAATAAGTATAGTCTTTGGAGAAATAATATAATTAAAAATAACACAACATTATTACTGCTGTAATTAAAGCAAGTCCTGCAACATTATTACTTATAAATTGCTCATCTTCTACATTTTCTTCTATTTCATCTGTTATACTTACTTTACAATAATTCGAATTATTAAATTTATATCCCATTTTAAAATCTCTTGCCTCATTTGGTCTAAAATTGTTTAATGTAACATACTTTGTTCCTAATAATATATCTCTTTTAGAATATATATCAATTTTTATATACTTATTAGTAATCATCTCTTGTGTGTTATTAATTACTTTTCCACCTACATAACCATTTACAGATGTGTACTTATTTTCATTTATCTGAATTTGAATCCCCTCTGGATTATAAACATCTGTATGCATTGTTTTATATACTCCATGTACAGCTAAATTAATCATTACATTTGAAAAAATAAAAAATCCTATTATACATAATGCATACAACAAAAATGTTTTCATTCTATCCATAATATTTCTCCATTTCTTTAATTTAAACTTGTCCATATTAT
This sequence comes from uncultured Clostridium sp., assembly GCA_948468275.1. Classification (GTDB taxonomy): domain Bacteria; phylum Bacillota; class Clostridia; order TANB77; family CAG-508; genus RGIG8482. The sequence continues at coordinate 15,302 of CAOKHI010000035.1, forward strand.
AGCATAAATAATAATATTTGTAAAATACGTTCCTATGTATGATGTGCCTTTAAGACACATCTTTAAACTAACATCTAGTTTTGCAACATACAAGCATTATAATTCTTATTACTATTAATATAGCTAATAGCACTGCTATTGCTATAATTGCTCCAATTCCTAATAATGCAAGTATTCCAGTTAGTGCTCCTACTATAACTCCTAATACAAATGCTAATGCAACAGATAATATAACGATTATTAAATCTACACAACATTTTCTTTTTTCATGGCAACATTTCTTTTCTGTATCTAACATATAGTTTCACCTCCTATAAACACTAAAAAGCAAGTGTTTATAATATATTATATTCATATATATAACATCTGTGACAATTTTCGACAAAGACTAGACAAATATTTAACCGTAGTCGACAACTTTCGACTACATTCGATATTAATTCTAATATATTATATTTGTACATTCAAAATGAGATACTTTTTATATGGGGGTAATATATGAGTAAATTATATGTAGAATATTTAAATTTAAAAAAAGAAAATAGCAATCAACTCTATCTTTTTAAAAGTGGCATATTTTATATTGCATTAGAAGATGATGCAAAAAGATTATCTGAAATTTTTGATTTTAAATTAATTAATTTAAATGAATCTGTTTTAAAATGTGGTTTTCCACAAAAAAGATTAGAATTTTATAGCAATAAATTAAATTCTTTGAATATATCTTTCCAAATAGTAGATTCAAATTATTCAAAAATAAATAACTATTCTGATTATTTGAATAATATGAAAATAAAAGATATTATAGAACTATTAATAAACTAGATTTAGATAATATAACTTTTAAAGATTCTTATGAATTTTTAACTAAACTAAAAGATGATCTAGCTAAAATATAATATTTAAAAAATTAGAGATATCTCATTTTGATTTTGTATTTCTAGTTCTTCTACTTTTATTTTTAATTTATTAGAATTACTTACTAATTTTCCATAAACAAGAATAATATCGTTTTTATTTAACTCTCTATACATATAATCAGCTTTATCATCTAATGCATATATTTGTATTTTTGAATTGTTCGTTAATTCTAATGTACATATTGCTATAGAAATTGCTATATCATTATATACAAATTTAAAATCAACATCTTCTATAATTTTTCCAATTAATATACATCTATTCATATTTCTTCCTTTATATAGCATAAAATATGTATATTCGCTTACACTACTAATACATATTTTATTGATTCATATTTACCTAATTTTAGGAAGGAATAAACCTCTTTAATATCTAATATATCTCTGTACATATTCCATAAAACATGTAATCTGGAATGGTATTAGAGTGTGGCGCGAAACCCGTTGTTAGTGTTGGTATTAGGCGCATAATTGTATCCACGATAGACCGCTGGGTTGCTAGCATGAGCATTGTTGAAGCTACCACCACGAAGCAACTAAGCCTTAGATTTACCCCTAGTTTAATATTTAATTTAATTAAACCCAAAACAAATAATATATTTTTTCTATAATTTTAGTATTAGTCAATTGCAATTTAAACTACTACTTTAATCTATTGGCTCATTTTCTGTACAATAGAATATTTTGTTCCTTAAATTATATATATCTGCATATTTTATATATCCCATATGTCCACATATATATTTTTGAGCTTCTTTACTAGTTATTTGTCCATTTTTTATTTTTAATTTTAGGATTTTTATCTTTTTCTTTAATTTTTTCTTTCCTCTTGTACGTATCTTTACCCTGTATTCATTTATTTTATATCCGCAAAATTTACACCTTGTTTGCTTTTAAATATTTGTGTTTTTTTATTTAATTCTAAATATAGCTCATTCCTTAAAAATTCTCTTATCTTATTTAATACAATATTTGCTTCTTGTTTTGTTTTTATGAATATTACAGAATCATCCATATATCTATAATAATATTTTACTTTTAATTTATGTTTTATATATTGATCGACTTCATTTAAATATATGTTTGCAAAAATTTGCGAAGTATAATTTCCTATTGCTATTCCTAATTGTTCTTTATCTGAAAATATTATTTCTTTTAATAACCATAATATTTTTTCATCATAAATTTTTCTATTTATTATTTCAAATAATTTTGCTTTGTTAATACTTTGAAAGTACTTTTTTACATCCATTTTTATAATATAATAATTATTCCACAAATTTTTACAACGTATCATTCCTTTTTGTACATCCATACAAGCTTTGTGCATTCCCTTATCTTTTATACATGCATATGATGTTGGTATAAATTGTGGGATATATGCATTATACAAAAAGCTATCTACTATCCATCTATGTACTATTCTATCCATATACCTTGATTTTTGTATTTTTCTTAATTTTGGTTCACGTATGTAAAAAACTTCATATCCTCCATGTTTGTAGGTTTTATTTGCTAATTGTTCATATAAAAATTTTATATATTCTTCCTGTTTTAAATTAAACAAAATTATATCTTTTTTACTACTTTTATTTTTTCTACTTTCAATATGTGCTTTCATTAAATTTTCATAAGTTAGTTTTTCGTCAAACTTGTTTCTTATTGTTTTTGGCATAATATTTTACTAACCCTCCAATAATTTTACCCATTTCATAAATATGTTCTATTATATAGTTGAATCTTCGTTCGTCTACCCATCTATTTTTATACATAATTCTAAGTAAAATTCTTTGAGTATTAAATCGTGCATCTATTCTATTTATAATTCTTAGTTTGTCCTCATCTGGTATTTTACTAAGTAATAAAATTTCTTCTAACATTTTATACATAGATAATTTATATTCATTTCCTATGCTAAATTTTTCTGTTCGTGGTAATTTCATTATTAATTCCAACATGTACTGTATATATTGTTCAGCCTTTGGTATTAAAGTAAGTTCTTTCTTTATTTCGCCCATTCTACTTTTCCTTTTAAAATTTATTTTATTGTTTATAATCTTTTTTAAAACAATTTAAAATAACCAAGAAACTCTTTAAGGTGCATCGCTAAGCAGCGTTCAGTTCTACTTTATATAAAGTGTGGCGCGAAACCCGCCGCGAGTGCGGGTATCAGGCGCATAATTGTAGCCACGACAGACCGCGGGGTAGCTAGCAGGAGCACCGTCGAAGCTACCACCACGAAGCATGTATGTGTTGTAGTTTACATTCATGTTATAATCTAAATTA
>CAOKHI010000036.1 GCA_948468275.1 uncultured Clostridium sp.
CTTCATTCCATGCTACTCTAATATTTTTATCTTCAAATAATTTAATACTATTATTGGGTTCCATTTCTTACCTCTTTTCCAACTTTCACTATTTGAAATAATCAAACAGCAAAAGTTTGTTTTGTCTTTTATATTTATATCACATTTCAAATATATTTTCAATAGTTTTTACGAAAATTTGTTCTTTTATTTTTACACTTTAAAAGAGCATATTTTCATATACTCTTTATAACCTATAATTCTACTTTACAAATCACATCATAACTATATTTTTCTTTTACCACATAGCTTGTCCTTTTTTGCTTCTTTTTAGTAACATAGTCATTTTTCTTACGAATTCTCTCAAATTCAAATCTATTATATCTATTCTCTTTCTTGCAACCATTATAGAGGTAATCACCCCTGTTTCCAAATCTGCTGTTACATCTTGAACAAAACCGTAATCTTCTTCCATCACTTATATTTATTACTTCTTTATGCTTAAAATCTAACCCCTTTTGCCCCATATTTGTCACCTCTTAATTATACATATTCAAAGTTAGATTAATGTATGATAAACTTATACTTTATCTTCAGCTACCATATGGTACATAATCTTCCTCCTCATATATTCTATAAACTTAAATAATTTTACTTAAATCTTTTATTATCTTTAAATCTCAATCTTTTGCTTTTTTCTTTTTCTATTTGTTTTGTACTTTTACTTGGTGTTGGTAAATCTTCTGGCATAGTACCACCTATTCTTTTTATAGTCTGTCTAACTGCTTGTCCTACTTTATGATGTGTTATACACGCATCGTCTTCATTATTAATATTCTTATTTTTTAATACTTCATCTGTTTGTGTTATTCTAAATAAGTTTGCTGCAAGTTCTGTACTACTCATATAGTCTAATATATCTTCTTTTTCTGATATACCTTTTCTATTTGCTATATCTTTGGCAGTTTCTCCATTATGCAATCCTCTAACCCATAATTATTAAATTTACCATAATTTTTAACACCTGCAAGTTTTGCTGTATCAAATAAATATTTATTTTTATCTTTAACATTTTGTCTTGTATATAATCTTTTTTCATCTTCACTTAATTGCTCATATTCTTGCCTTGTTATTTCTTGCTTTCTTGTTTGAACTGCAAAATATGTTTGCGCTAATGCAACCTGCTTTTTCCTACTATCTCCATTTTGTGCTATTAAGTAACAAGCATATCTCGTTAATTCATATCCTCTATTGTTTTTTCTGCATTTTTAGGCATTTTGATCGTTTTGCCGACGTCGGCAAAATGTTCAAATATAGTATTATTGCTATTTTCACAGGATTTCTTTGCTTTATCTATGACTTTAATAAAATTTCCCCACTTACTATTCAAGTTTAATCTTACTAATAAAATGTCACTAATTAGCATAAAAAAAGGTATATAATTATTTTTAAATAATTATACCTTTTTTAATTTACTATTTATACAACTTCCTTATCCTATATATAGCATCTTTTTCAAGTCTTGATACCTGAGCTTGGCTTATTCCTATTTCATCTGCTACTTCCATTTGGGTTCTTCCATCGAAAAATCTTTTTGTGATTATCATTTTCTCCCTATCATTTAACTTTTTCATTGCTTCTCCTATTGTTAGAGTATCTGCCCATCTTTCATCTGTATTTTTTGTGTCTTTTACTTGATCCATTATATATAGATTTTCTGCTCCATCACTATATATAGGTTCTTGTAAAGATATTGGATCTTGTATTGCTTCAAAACTACATACTATTTCTTCTCTTCCTACTCCAACTTCTTTTGCTATTTGCTCTATTGTTGGTTCTTTATTAAGTTCTTTTGTAAGTTTTTCTCTTGCTTGTAATGATTTATATGCTAAATCTCTTATGGATCTACTTACTCTTATTGGATTATTATCTCTTAGGTATCTTTTTATTTCTCCTATTATCATAGGTACTGCATATGTTGAAAATTGTACATTTAGAGTTAAATCAAAATTGTCTATTGCTTTTATTAGTCCAACACATCCAACTTGGAATAAATCGTCTAAATTATTTGTTCTTGATGCAAACCTTTGTAATATACTTAAAACTAATCTTAAGTTTCCATTTATAAACACTTCTCTTGCTTTAGTATCTCCTTGCTTTATTTTTATAAATAACTCATCTTTTTCTTCATTTGAAAGCACTGGAAGTTTAGCTGTATCTACATTACTTATTTCTACTTTTCTAATCACAAAAAAGCCTCCTTTACGAAATACTTATGTTAAAAGTATTTCCAAAAGAGGTTTATACTATTCAAATAATGTACGACATCATTCGACAATTAGACAAGTATTAGCCTGTTTTACTAATTATATCTTTTTTCATTTTGTTTATTATCTTTTTTTCTAATCTTGATATGTAACTTTGCGAAATTCCCAACATGTCTGCTACTTCTTTTTGTGTTTTTTCATTTCCACTTATAAATCCAAATCTTAACTCCATTATGTTCTTTTCCCTATTGTTTAGTTTCTGCATTGATGCTCTTAGTAATGTTTTATCTACCTCATCTTCTATTCCTCTTGATGTTACATCTTCATCTGTTCCTAATATGTCTGATAATAATAACTCGTTTCCATCTCCATCTTGGTTTAATGGTTCATCTATTGATATTTCTCCTTTTATTTTGTTACTTCTTCTTAAATACATTAAAATCTCATTTTCAATACACCTTGATGCATATGTTGCGAGTTTTATATTTTTGTCTGTATTAAATGTATTTATTGCTTTCATTAACCCTATTGTTCCTATTGATATTAAATCTTCTATACCTATTCCTGTATTTTCAAATTTTTTAGCTATATATACTACTAGTCTTAAATTTCTTTCTACTAAAATTTTTCTTACAGATGTATCTCCTTTGGATAATTTTTTTAAAACTTCTTCCTCTTCTTGTGGATTTAATGGTGGTGGTAAAGTTTGACTTCCACCTATGTAATATATAGGCTCATGTTCAATTTCTTCATTACTATTTATGTACTTAACATATATTGTACTAATCCTATTTTTTAATACTTGCAAAATATTCATTATCTTCACACCTTTCTAGGATTTCTAATCCAATTAACCCTGTATATAAACCATTTTTTGTTAAATTCTTGTCATAAATCCCAACTATTATGTCTTGTAATTCTTTTTCATTCTCTTGCGAACTTACTATAATTTTATCTGCTTTAAACCCAAGTAATAAACCATTTTGTTTTCCTAACGAAGAAAAAGGAATTACTCTAAACTTAGATATATATTTTTGAGACATATTTTGTATCATTTCATAATTTTCACCTCCTACTATCTTACTTAAATTATTTATTATCTCTTGTGGTATCACTTCTTTTAGACTACTTGCTTCTACTACAATAACTGGCATAGCACTTATTGGATCTTTTAACAAATTTCCAGAATCTATTAATGCTTTTATACATGCTTTTTTATCATCTATTATAATTGTTATTTCACAAAACATATCTTTTTTTGATATTCTTGTTTTCACTATCTTAAATGCTATATTTACTATTACAAATCCTACAATTCCACCTAATAGTGCTATTTTTATTGGGTATGTTCCTGTTAATAATCCATTTTTCATTAATATATCTTGTGGTCTTATAAAATATAATAGTGCAAATGCACATCCTCCAAATGCAAAAGATACTAAATAAAATATTAATAATTGTTTTAGTAATATCTTTAAATTTTTAGGTTTTAGTGCAATATATATCATCACTACTGATAATATTATCTTTAATATAAAACTTGAATATACCTCTAATATAGACATAAAAGATAATACAGCATATACACTTCCTATAAAACTTGCAGTAATTATTCTAATTTGTTTTATATTTACTTTATTAATTAAACCTGTTGCAAACAATATAATATAATTCATACATATATTTTCAAATAGAATTACATCTATATATATTGTCAATTAAGTAATCCTCCTTTGTTTAATTATTGCTAATATTGTACAACTTTATTAAATCAAAAGGTGTCGCATCTTAGGGTAGAAAAAAAGAAATAATCTACAAAATTAGATTATTTCTCTTTTTTATTATTTTATTTACTTTTTATTTGACAAATTTTATTTATTTAACCCTTTATTTTTTCTTAAGAAAGATGGTATATCTAAATCATTTGAATTATTTGTACTTTCTGTTGAACTTGGTATTGAACTTATCTTTTTGTCCCAAGCTTTTGTTACTATTTTATCTACACCTATAGTTGAAATTGGTACATCCTTTTCAAATCCTGTTGCTATAACTGTTATTGAGATTTCATCTCCCATATTTTCATCTATAACAGCACCAAATATAATATTTGCCTCTGGATCTACACTTCTTTGTACTAACTCTGCTGCTGTATTTACTTCATGTAATCCTAAATCTTCTCCACCTGTAATATTTATTATAACTCCTCTTGCTCCTTCTATAGATGTTTCAAGTAATGGACTTTGTATTGCTTCTTTTGCTGCATCTTCTGCTCTGTTTTCTCCTGATGCTCTACCTATTCCCATATGTGCCATTCCTGTATCTAGCATTATAGTTTTTACATCTGCAAAGTCTAGATTTACAAGTCCTGGTACTGCAATTAAGTCTGATATACCTTGTACACCTTGTCTTAAAATGTCATCTGCCATTTTAAAAGCATCTACAATAGATGTCTTTCTATCTATTACTTGCAATAATTTATCATTTGGGATTACTACTAATGTATCTACTTTACCTTTTAGGCTTTCTATTCCTCTTTCTGCTTGAGAAAGTCTTTTTTTACCTTCAAATGTAAATGGTTTTGTAACAACTCCTATTGTTAATATTCCCATTTCTTTTGCCGCAGCTGCTACTATAGGGGCTGCACCTGTTCCTGTTCCTCCTCCCATACCAGCTGTTACGAATACCATGTCTGCACCACGTAATACTTCTGTTATTTCTGATTTATTTTCTTCTGCTGATTGAGCTCCTATATCTGGATTTGCACCTGCTCCTAATCCTCTTGTTATTTTTTCTCCTATTTGAATTTTACTTCCTGCTTTAGATTCTTGTAATGCTTGTTTGTCTGTATTTACAGAAATAAATTCTACTCCTCTTATTCCAGATTCAACCATTCTATTTACAGCATTATTTCCTGCTCCTCCAACACCTATTACTTTTATTGTTGCTGTTCCATCTAACATTTTTTCATTTTCTTCATAGTCTATCATAATAGCCTACTCCTCCCTATTTTTTATTACGTAAGAAATTGTTCTTATTCTTTTTATTTGTATTTTAATTTTAAAATCTTCATTTATGTATAAAAAAATTCTTTTATTCTTTCAAATATTTCTTTTATTATATTTGTATCTGATTTTGAATCTATATTGCTTGATACTGTTTTTGCAAATGGTCGTGCAGCTATATATCTTACTAATGCATATGCAGACCTATATGCTGGTTTTATAGTGCTTATCAGCCTTCCTGTAGATATTTTTACTGGTATATTTAAAATTATTTTTCCTGCTACATCACTTTTATTTATATTAGTTATTCCTTGCCCTGTTAGTATAACATTGTTTATTCGTGGTTTAAATCCTTGGTTTGTTATATCTTTATTTACTAATGAAAATATTTCTTCTATTCTTGCTTCTATTATTTCTATTAGTTCAGAACTTTTTATTACTTTGCTTTTTCCTTCTCCTTTATATGTATTTAATATGATGTCATTGTCATTATCTATAAATGATTTTAATGCTAGTCCATATTGTTTTTTTAATTTATCTGCTTCTTCTTGAGAAATGTTTAATACTAATTCAATATCATGTGTTATATTGTCCCCTCCTAATGGTATTGTGTTTGTGTATATAAAAGATTGTCCTTCAAACACTCCTATATCTGTGTTTCCTGCTCCTATATCTAACAACATTACATTATCATGTAATTCATTTACATCTAATATTAAATTTCTCTCAGCAAGTGTATTTGGAACTAGTCCATCTATTTCTATTCCTGCTTTTTTAAATATTCCTGAAAGCTGTCTTATGTATTCTTTATCTGCTAATATTATTTGTGCTTTTAGTGTAAATTCTGAACTTAATTCTCCTACTGGATCTGATACTTTTTTCCCATCTTTTAATGTAAATTCATTTGGAACTATGTCTATTATTGTTTTTCCATCTGGGACTTCTATATCTCTTACTTGCATTATTGCTGTGCCTACATCTCTTACTGATATTCCAGAGAACTTGTCCTTTAGCTCTTTTGTTATACTATTTTGCACTATTGTTGCATATTTACCTGGAATTGTAACATATGCAGAATTTATTTTAAAATTAGCTTCTTCTTCAGCACCTTCAATTGTTTTAGATATTGCTTTTGCTACTTCTTCTTCATTTATTATTTTGCCTTTTTTTATTCCATTGCATCTACTACTTGTAGAACAAATAATTTCGATCTGATTAAAATTATTAACTTCGCCTACAACGGTAGATACTTTAGAAGTTCCAATATCAATACCTACAATTATATCTCCTATTGCCAAAGTTTACTCCTCCATTTTCAATGTAATTTTTTCTTTAGTAAGAATATTATATTTTGAGTAAAATGTCAATAGAAAATGTAATATTTTTGTAATATTTTTGTAGTTGTTTTGTAACACTTCTCTTATCATCTTACAGCATCAAGTATTTGTAGTTTTTGTGATTTTTTTGTGTTTTTTTGTTAGTATGCAATGTTAAAAAGCATCTTTTTATTTAATTCATTTAATCAACTATTGCTGTTCACATAAAGTTGTGCTAAAATATATGTATACTAGTACTACTAGAAAAAAATTTAAGGAGGAACTATTATGAGCTCTACACATGTATCACGGTCAGTAACTTTTTCGTTGAAAGGAGGAGCAACTGTAGGATTTGAAGCTGGTAATTCCTTGTCTTGTTGTTTTTTGCCTACGCAAGAACAACTTCAAGAAGAAATTACAAGTATTCAATTTGCCTATTCATACAGCCCCAAACAAGATGTTCCGCTTAGTGAGTTGAATTCTGCCTTTGGCGTGGGAGAAGACGGTATAGTTACAAGAATCCCAAATGATTTAACTTCATACATACAAGATGATGTAATCATTCTTAAATATGGATGTATGAAGATTGATTCTTATATGCTTTCTATTGCAGGGCTTATTGGATTAATTGGTTGTTGGGATAGCGAAAATCTAATTTTTTGTGCAACAAAAGTAAATGAACAAATGATCAAAAACATTGTTAATTTTCTTCAGCCCAATAAAGTTAGGTTCGATTTTTGCAGTAGCTATATAGGGCACGATTTTATAATAACCTCAATATAGCCTCAACAAAAGGGTTCCGACTGGAACCCTTTCTTCATATTTTCATTTTTGTTCTATTTCTTCTTTTTTATTAATTTTATTTGTCCATTTATCTATATAATATCTACGTATAATTGCTAAATTTGTAAACATTCTTCCTACAAATACAACAATTGCAGCAAGGTATATATCTACATTTAATCTTTCTCCTAAATATGTAAGCATTATAGATAATATTGCATTTCCAAAAAAACCTGATACAAAAACTTTTAAATCAAAATTTCCTTTTAATACAGATGTTATTCCTCCAAAAACTGTGTCTAGCGCTGCTACTATTGATATTGCTAAATATCCAGACCACGTGTATGAAATTGTTGGTGCGTTCATTCCTATTAATGCTCCTAATATACATCCAATTAATATTGCTATAAAAATCATTCTACTCCTCCTTATTTTTTGAATAATTTATTTTTATGTCATTACTATATTTTAATATTTTTATATTGTTTTGTCTTGATATTTCTACTTTTATTTCTGGATGTTGGTCAACAAAACCTATGTTTTTAGTTAGTAAGGCACTTTCTAAATATTTAGGATCACCTATTGCTTTTACAACATATGGTGATGTAATCCATTTTTTCTTTCCATCTATTACTATTGTATAAGGATCTACTTGAAAAATATCTACCATGTTTGTTATTCTTTCATCATTTATACTTATTGCTTCTGCTCCTGCTAACTTTAGTTCACTTATTAGTGTATTTAAATCATTTGCTTCTACTACTCTTCCCTCTTCTTCATTTTCCTTATCTGCTAATGTAACTATAATCCCTGCACCTTTTACATTTGTTAATCCAGCTATAGTTTTTGCTTGTAATAATTCTTTATCTAATAGTTCAGAGGCTTCTTGGTTTGATTCTCTTTTTTCTTTATATTCATTTAATTTATTTATTGTTTCTTCATATTTTATATTTGTTTCTTCATATTTTTCTCGCCATGTTGCTATTTTTTCTCTTAACTGTGCCTCTCTCATGTTTTCTATTTCTGTTATGTTAGTTTGTTCAACTGTCTTAAATTGTATAAAAATTACACAAGTTAATATAAAACATATTAATCCAATTGTTATTGTCATAATATTTTTGCCTTTTTTCAAGTTAATCACCTACTCTACATTTTCTAAATATTTATCTGTTAAAATTCCATCATATTTTGAAATTGATATCTTATTACTTTTCTTTGTTTCTACTATAACATAGTCTTGTAATGTTTCTAAATATCCACCTGGTCTTGTAATTGCACCATATAATCCTTCTTGGTTTCCTATAGCTCTTATTACAAATGGTACTCCAATTTTTTGGTCATTTATTTGTACTACTGTTCCTACACAATTTATTACTGTTGTTGGTACTATTCTTTGGTCATTTATACTTATTGCTTCAGCTCCTGCATTTTTTAGTTCATTTACTATTGCTCGTAAATCTGAATAATGTACTATGTCATCTGCTGTTCCAAATTTTGATGTTATGTTATCTTTTAAAGTAATTATTATTCCTTCCCCTTCTACATTGGTTAGTCCTAAATATGTATTTATTGTTTCTAGCTCTTTTTTCTTTTGTACTGATGTTTCATCATTTGATGTACTTTTTTTTCTTTCTTCTTCTAATCTATCTTCTACTTTTTCTAGTTCTTCAAATCTTTTATCATACTTTTCTTTCCAACTTAATACTTCATCTCTTAACTCATTTTCTTTTAAATTTTTTCCTACTGTTCCTTCTACATTTTTTGTGGCATTTAATTGAATAACAATACCACATGTTAATAAACAACACATTATTCCTAAAGTTATTGCAATATATTTTTTGTTCAAATCAATACACTCCTTTTTTATACTTTTTCTCTGAAAAATACTTTTTCTTTATTTAAATCTCCATTTACAAATATTTCTCCTTCTATTCCTTTTTCTGTATTTAATATTGATTTTATATATAACATTCTATTACTTAAGTCTGAACCATCTCCTATATGTACTATCTTTTTTTCTTGTTCTAATACTAGCTTATAATTTTGTTTATCTGATATATCTATTTTTGTAACAAATGTATCTATTCCATTAGATGTTGCAGATTCCATAATTTTTAATACTGTTTCTAATTTTTTTAAATCTTCTTCTTCTAATCTATTTATACTACTAAATTTTTCTTCTTGTGTTACACTACCAACTATTATAGGTACTTGCAATGCTTCTTGCGATATTTCTAATATATACCCTTGATTATTAATATATACATAACTATTTGCATATTGTAACATATATGTTGGTTTTCTTTCTTTTACTGTTATTTCTATTATATTTGGTAATTTTCTTGTTATTTTAACATCTTCTATATATGAATTTTGTTTTATGTTTTTCTTTATTGTTTTTTTACTTGTTTTATATATATTTTGTCCTATTTGAATTTGCGATAAGCTTATAATCGTTTCTTTACTTATTTTATTATTATTTAGTACATCTATTTGTATTAAATCAAATACGGGTGACATTACAAAAAATATTGCTGCTACAATTAATGCTATTAGTAAGATTGTCCATTTTATAACTTTGCTTATCATACTTTTTTTCTTTTTGGTCTTATTTTTTTTCACTTTTGTTTTATTTTTTATTTGCTTTTCTTCGTTTCTTATTTTTTTGTTTTGTACTTTTCCTTTCGACTTTTTTTCAATTTTATTTTTTGTATCTGTCCTTGTAACTCCTATCACAATTTCGTTATTAAAATTAAACATATCCTCTTCTATTTTTTTATTTTTTTTCTTCTTTTGGGCAGATTTTTTATCTGCCCTATTAGTTTTATTTTTTTGTTTTTTTTCTATGTATTTCTCATCTAAGTATAGAAAATTAAGTTCTTCATTTTTTTTATTTTCTTTCATTAATATCTATACACCTACTTCTTTTACAATCTTTGCCCCTATTGTATTTAGCTTTTTATCGATATTTTCGTAACCTCTTAATATATATTCTATATTGCATATTTTTGTTTTGCCTTTAGCCACGAGTGCTGCTACAATTAAAGCTGCTCCTCCACGTAAGTCTGTTGCATTTACAGTAACACCGCTTAATTTTCTTACTCCTTTTATTACTGCTGTTCTTCCTTCTATAATTATATTTGCTCCCATTCTTTTTAATTCATTGGTATATTTATATCTGTTTTCGAATATATTTTCAATAATAACAGATGTTCCTTTTGCAATACTTATCATACCAACAAATATTGACTGCATATCTGTTGGAAAACCTGGATATGGCATAGTTTTAATATCTACTGCTTTTAATTTTTTTGGTGCTTGTAAAGATATTTCATCCTTTTTTATATCTAATTTACAACCACTCTCTTCTAATTTATCTAATACTGGAGCTAAATGCTCTGGTATTACATTTTTTAATTTTATTTTTCCGCTTGTTACAGCCACACAACACAATATTGTTCCAGCTTCAATTCTGTCTGGCATTATATTATACCCTGTATCTTTTAGTTTTGCTACACCTTTTATTTTTATAACATTGCTTCCTGCACCTTCTATTTTTGCTCCCATTTTATTTAAAAAGTTTTGTAAATCTACTATTTCTGGTTCCATTGCTGCATTTGTTATTATTGTTTGACCATCTGCCATAACTGCTGAAAGCATAGCATTTTCTGTTGCTCCAACACTTGGAAAATCTAGTTGAATCTTTCCTGCTTTTATCTCATCACACTTACATTTTATATATCCACTATCTTCTTCTATATTAATGCCTAAATTAGTAAAAGCTTTTAAATGTAAGTCTATTGGTCTTGCTCCAATATCACATCCTCCTGGACATGAAAATGTTGCTTCTTTGAATCTGCCTATAAGTGCTCCAACTAGTATTACTGATGAACGCATTTGCCTCATTAATTCTTCTGGAATATTATTTTTTTTAACATCCCTTGCATCGACTACTATTTTATCACTACTTCGTTTGATTTTGCAACCCAAATACTTTAATATTTCTAACATTACTTTTGTATCATGTATATCTGGTACATTATATAGTTTTGTAATTCCTTTATTTAGTACAGTTGCCGCTAAAATTGGCAAAGATGCATTTTTAGATCCAGACACAAAAAGTTCACCTTCTAATTTTTTTCCTCCTTCTATTATGTATGTATCCATAAAAAAATTCACCCTCCTTTATGCTTATATATTATGCATACTAGGTGAATTAAGTGATTATTTGTCTATACTAAACTTTCTCCAAATTCTATACATTTTTTGCTTGCTTCTTCATCTGGTGTCCAGTTTACTTTTATTCCTTCATTTATTGTTTCAAAACCTGCTTCTTTTAGTTCTTCTAATATTAATTTTACGGCTTCTCCACTCCATCCATAACTTCCAAATGCAGTTGCTTTTTTGTTTTTTAATTTCATTCCTTTTATCATTTCTAGTATTCCTGCTATTGAGAATAAATATCCATTGTTTACTGTAGATGATCCTACTAATACTATTTTGGATTTAAATACTTGTGTTAATATGTCTGTTTTATCTTCTTTTGCTGAGTTCATTAATTTTATAGTTACTTCTTTATCTTTATTATATATACCTTTTGCGATTGCTTCTGCCATTTTCTTTGTATTGTTCCACATTGTATCATATATAATTGTTATTTGATTTTCTTGATAAGATCCTGCCCATTCTAAATATTTTTCTACTATTTGTGTAGGATTTTCTTTCCATATTACTCCATGGCTTGGGCATATCATATCTATTGGTAAATTAAATCCTAATATTTCATTTATCTTTTTTGTAACAAACATACTAAATGGTGCTAATATGTTTGCATAATATTTTAATGCTTCTTCATATAGTTGTGCTTTATCTACTTTATGTGCATATAAACTTTCTGTTGCATAGTGTTGACCAAATCCATCATTACTAAATAGTATATTTTCTTTGTCTAAATAAGTAAACATTGTATCTGGCCAATGTAGCATTGGTGCTTCTATAAATGTAAGTGTATGTTTTCCTATATTTAATGTATCTTTTGTTTTTACTGCTACAAAGTTCCAATCCATATGATATTGACCTTTTAATGATTTTATTGCATTTGCTGTACAGTATATTGGTGTATTTGGTATTTGTTTCATTAATTCTACTAATGCTCCACTATGGTCTACTTCTCCATGATTTACTACTATATAATCTATTTTGTTTAAATCTATTTCTTTTTTCAGATTTTCTACAAATTCTTTATCATGTGGCAACCATACAGTATCTATTAATACTGTTTTTTCATCTTTTATTAAATAACTATTATATGAAGAGCCCTTATTGGTAGTATATTCATCTCCATGAAATTTTTTTAACTCCCAATCAACTTTTCCTACCCATGTTACTATATCTGTAATTTTTTTAGACATTTTTATCATCCTTTCTCTATTTTTTATTATCCTCTTTTATAATTTTTTTAAATTCATTAATCTTGGTTATTGCATACTTATATCCTTCATTATAGCAATAATCTATTTGTTTTATATTAAAAACACTTGCATGGCTTACATCTACATCAAATACATAATCACTTATATCTATTGAAGGCTTTGCTAATCCTTCAAATATTGTATCTACACATTTTAAAGCAATATTATACATTCCTTTTGGCTTTACATTTGTTCCTAATACAAATTTTACACATGCAACTTTGTCTACTCCTAATTTTTTTGCTTCATCTGTTGGAATGTTATCTAATACTCCTCCATCTACAAATCTATATTCTTTATAATCACATGGTGCAAATACTCCTGGATAGCTACAACTTGAACGTACTGCAATGCCTATGTCTATATCATTTATATAACTGTCTTTTGTATTTTTCAAGTTTGTAAACACGTATTTTTTACTTTGATTAATATCTACTGTTGGAATTGCTATTGGTATTTTTAAGTCCATTATATTTTTCATATTTTTAAGTTTTGCTGTTTCTCTTACTGCAATTTCTACATTTACACTAGAAAATGCTCCATCTAATTTCATGCCTTTTCCACTTCTTACATTAGAAATTAAATGTCTAGGATCTACTTTTAATATGTTTTTAGAAAAGTATTTAAATAATTTTAGCATTTCTTCTGGTGTATAACCCATAGCAAATAGTGCTGCAACTATACTTCCGAGCGCTTGTCCCGTGATACAGCATCAATTGTTACATTATTTTCAAGTAATGCTTTTAATACTCCTATATGTGCTGCACATTTTACTCCTCCTCCTGAAAATGCAATTCCTAGTTTCATTTTTAATCAACTCCTGTTTAGTATTATATACTATATATTTTATTTTGCATACATATTTATAAAATTTATTTTTGTTCTTACAAACTTCCATGTTACAGTTCACAGCATATATAATAAAATCCGCTACGGCTAAGTAATATATTTTATTTTTTCATTTCGCCCTCCAAGCTCACGGGTATTCCCCCGCCTCAATGGGCTGTCGGGTCTTCATTACAAAATAAAATATATTACTTAGTCTTCGCTACTTACTGCTATTGTCTGTGAATAGTAACACTTCCATAGTTTAGTATTAAATTGACTTTTCTAAAAATATATGTGTTACAAGATATAAAAAATTTTATCTAAAGCTAAAAAATAACATTTTTCACATAAAAAAACGAATAAAAGTCATGCACCTAAATCTCAGCTATATCAACTATTTTAAGTGCATATTTGCATTATTTTATGTACTAAATCAGGTTATTAGTTAGTACAACATATTCTTTACAAGTATGTAAAAGTAAGTTATAATAGCACACAGACTTTACTGGTGGCAACATCAGGGAAAGGAGGACTTTATGACAGGTTACGGTTTAATATACCTACTTTTGCAGGAAATTGAAAGATTAAGAGCAGAAATAAGGGTATTAAAAGACAAACATTGCAGTAAAGAGTAATCTTTATTAGTGGGGGCGTTCGTTACATAGCCCTCATTATTTTTTTGTAAAAAAAAGAGTATGTGTCGTTACTCACATACCGAACTTACTTATGACAGGTTACATCACTTATAAGTTAATAGTATTGTAACATTATCTTATAAAAATGTCAAACACTATTAGTATTTTATTCATAATTTTAGTTTTTATTCGTTACAGTTCACAGCATATATAATAAAATCCGCTACGAATAAGTATTACACACCTAAGTCTAACCTGTATCAACTATTTCAAGTGCATATTTGCATTATTTTACTACTAAACTCAGGTTATATACTTTTGCATATATATTTATAAAATTTATTTTTGTTCTTACAAACTTCTAAAAAGTTTGCTTTTTTCATAAATATATACTAATTAATTTAATTATAAATTTTTAATATATAATTTATTTTTTATATAAAAATTGCTATATCAAGTTATCAAAAAATAATTAAGAAAATACCATTATTCTGTAGTTACTATTCACAGACAATAGCAGTAAGTAGCGAAGACTAAGTAATATATTT
>CAOKHI010000037.1 GCA_948468275.1 uncultured Clostridium sp.
TGACTTTTTATACTTACTCCTTCAATGGTTTTGAACTAACGAAAAAATTCTTATTACATTTTCATGACAATCTTATTAAGGCTTTTAAAACAACAAGCTTTATTTTAGTGCTATTATTGCTTAAAGTAAATTCTCATAACAACTATTATAATAAACATTTAATTCATTTTATAATATAACAGAATTATACTAATTAAAATGTACTTAAGTACTATATACATCTACATCAATTTATATACATTTTATTTACAGAATCTATGCCTTCCTATAGTTATTACATGTGGCCTTGACCAAATCCATTTGTTGGTTGCTGTTGCTGGATTAAAGTAATAAATACATCCATATGTTGGATCCCACCCATTTAGTGCATCTTGTGCTGCTTTTTTGGCTGTGCTGTTAGGTGTTAAGTTTATTTGTCCATCACTTACAACTGTAAATGCGCCTTGTTGATATATTACTCCTGCAACTGTATTTGGAAAATTTGAATTTCGAACTCTATTTAACACTACTGCTGCTACTGCTACTTGTCCTGTATATGGTTCTCCTCTTGCTTCTCCATATACTAATCTAGTCAATAAGTTTAAATCATTTGAATATGATGATGAACCTGAATTTCCAGGTGAGTTAAATATGCCCATTGCTTCTAATGTATTCTTCCCTGCAATTCCATCTACTGCAAGTCCATTTTTTCTTTGGAAATATTTTACCGCTTCTAAAGTTTGACTACCATATATTCCATCTATGTTTCCTTTGTAATATCCCCAACGTTTAAGTTTAGTTTGAATTTGTGTTACTTCATTTCCTCTTGAACCATATTTAGATAATGCTTGTACTATATTTACACTAAAAATATTGTATATCAAAAACAACATTAATACACTACTAATACTGATTATAGCAAATTTATTATTGCTAATTCCATTTTTTAATTTTTTCAATAAAATTCACCTCATTTAGAAATACTATTTTTAGTATTTTCTCCAAATAAGGTGAATTTATGCAAATTATTTAAAATTTACATTTCATTTAATTCTTGTTGTAACCTATATATATTTTGTTCTAAATTATTTACTGTTTCTTGCTTTTCAAAACCATGTGCAATATATCCTGATAAAAATCCTACTATGAATACTACAGCTATCATTAAACCTGCTTTTATCCATTGTTCTTTTTGATACATCTCTTTATCGTATATTTTCATAAAATTCCTTCTTTCTTATTTCTTCTCATAACCTGGTTTTCCAAGTAGCCTAAACATATTTTTTTTGTATTCTTCTACACCTGGTTGATTAAATGGATTTACTCCTAATATTCTACCAGATACTGCACATGAAAGTTCAAAGAAATATATTAAATGACCAATTGCGTTTGCACTTAAGTTTTCTATATTAATTATTATATTTGGAACATCTCCTGATACATGTGCTTGTACTGTTCCCTCCATTGCTTTTTTATTTACAAAATCTAGTGTTTTACCTGCCATAAAATTTAGACCATCTAAATTATCTTCATCTGGCTTTATTGTAATATCTGATTCTGGTTTTGCAATACTTATTACTGTTTCAAATAAATTTCGTCTTCCTTGTTGAATATATTGTCCCATAGAGTGTAAGTCTGTTGTAAAGTCTACTCCTGCTGGAAAAATTCCTGTTGAGTCTTTTCCTTCACTTTCGCCATATAATTGTTTCCACCATTCTGTAAAATAATGCATTTTGGGCTCATAATTTACTAATATTTCTATATTTTTTAAATCTTTAAATAAAATATTTCTAATTACAGCATATTGATAGCATTCATTATATTTTAAATTACTTTCTATATACTTTTCTTGTGCAATTTTTGCCCCTAACATTAATTCATCTATATCTATTCCAGCAACTGATATTGGTAATAGTCCTACTGCTGTTAATACTGAAAATCTTCCACCTATGTTGTCTGGTATTACAAAGCATTCATATCCTTCTTCCATTGCTAATGTTTTTAGTGCTCCTTTTTCCTTATCTGTCGTACAATATATTCTTTTTCTTGCTTCTTCTACTCCATATTTATTTTCTAGAAATTCTCTAAAAATTCTAAATGCTATGGCAGGTTCTGTTGTTGTACCAGATTTTGAAATTACATTTATAGAAACATCCTTATCTCCAATTATGTCTATTAAATCATTTATATAATTTGGACTTAAATTATTTCCTGCATATAGTATTTGTGGTGTTTTTCTTTTTTCATAATTATAGAATGTGTGTGTTAATGCTTCTATAACAGCTCTTGCTCCTAAGTATGAACCTCCTATTCCTATACATAAAAATATATCTGAATCCTTTTTTATTTTTTTTGCTGCTTTTTTTATTCTATCAAATTCTTCTTTATTATAATTTGTTGGTAATTCTAGCCAACCTACAAATTCTTTTTCATCATTTGCTGTTTCATGTAGAGTTTTATGTATATTTTCAACCACTGCTTTATATTCCATAATTTTTTCCATTGGAATTTTTGTATTACTAAAATCTAACTTAATATTTGACATACACTTTCCTCTCCTTTTCTTTTTTCTATATTCTATAATAACTATTTTAGTTATGCAATAGATATTTTATAAAATCTATTCCTTTTTTTATTTTTTTAACATATAATGTATGATAATAAACATATAACTATATGTTTATCGCATTTATGCTTTTTAGGAGCGTGTAATTATGAAAAAATTAATATTTAAAGGCTGTGCAACAGCCATTGCTACTCCTTTTTGCAAAACAGGAGTAAATTTTACAGAATTTAAAAAACTTATAGAATTCCAAATTAATGAAGGAATTGATGCTTTAGTATTTCTTGGAACTACTGGTGAATCCTCTACTATGACTACTGATGAAAAAAAGGAAGTAATGAAATTTGCTATTGAAACAGTTTCTAAAAGAGTTCCTGTTATTTTTGGTACTGGAAGTAATTGTACTAAAACTGCTATTGAAAATTCTAAATATGCCCAAAGTATTGGAGCAGATGCTGTTTTAATAGTTACACCATATTATAATAAAACTACACAAGTTCGGTCTTGTAGAGCATTATAAAGCAATTGCATCTGAAGTTTCTTTACCTATAATTGTATATAGTGTACCATCTAGAACTGGTGTAAATATAACACCTAGTACTTGTTTAGAATTATCTAAAATAGATAATATAGTAGCAATAAAAGAAGCAAGTGGTAATTTATCTCAAGTAGCACAAATATCTGCTATGTGTGGTGATAATTTACATATATATAGTGGTAATGATGATCAAGTACTTCCTACATTGTCTTTAGGTGGAAAAGGGGTTATTTCTGTTCTTTCTAACATTGCTCCAAAGAAATTTACTACTATGGTGCATGATTTCTTTTTAGGTAATCTTAAAGATGCTACAAAAATTCAATTAGAAAGTATAGAATTAATTAATGCTTTATTTTGTGAGGTAAACCCTATTCCAGTAAAGGAAGCTATAAATATATTAGGTTATAATTTTGGAAGTCCACGATTGCCTTTAGTTAATTTATCTTCTACCAATAAAATTGTTTTAGAAAATGCTATGAAAAATTATGGATTACTTTAATTTATAAAACCTATTAGCATTTCCTCGTTTTTAAGTAATGGTTTCAAGCAAAAAAGCAAAATATTATTCAATAATGTTACAGTTCACAGCATATATAATAAAATCCGCTACGGCTAAGTAATATATTTTATTTTTTCATTTCGCCCTCCAAGCTCACGGGTATTCCCCCGCCTCAATGGGCTGTCGGGTCTTCATTACAAAATAAAATATATTACTTAGTCTTCGCTACTTACTGCTATTGTCTGTGAATAGTAACTCAATAATATTGTAAAAAATTAATTTTTCATTAACATATACACATTATAAAAAAACTATGCTATAATTAATATTAGAGGGTTAATACAAATTGTTTAGGAGATGAATTATATAGTGATTGATTTAAAAATTGATAATAAAGTATCAGAATTTGAATCTATTATTGCTGATTTGGTTTCTAATGAAACTGTTCAAAAAATGAATAATTTCAGACAACATTATGATACTTCATGTTTTGAACATTGTAAAAATGTTGCATTTTATAGTTATTTAATTTGTAAAAAATATGGCTTAGATTATAAATCTGCTGCTCGTGCAGGTATGCTACATGACTTATTTTTGTATGACTGGAGAAAAAAAGATAATAATAGAAAAGGTTTTCATGCATTTAGACATCCTCGTATTTCTTTAAATAATGCTTCTAAACTTTTTATATTAAATAATAAAGAACAAGATATTATTTTAAAACATATGTGGCCAATTACAATTGTTTTACCCAAATACAAAGAAAGTTATATAATTACTTTAGTGGATAAATATTGTGCTTTGCAAGAATCTTTTAATGCATATAAATCTAAACGAAAATTACAAGTTTTATATAGATATGCATATGTTTTCTTAAGTTTATTTATAATTTTTAGATAATATATTTAGTCCTACAAATATGTAGGGCTAAAATAATTTTATGGAGGTTTATTTATGATAAAAGTTTTAATTAATGGATGTAACGGAAGAATGGGACAAGAATTAGTAAAAGAAATTGATAATTTTGAAGAATTACTTTTAATAGGTGGATTTGATTTAAATGACAAAGGTTTAAATGCCTTCCCTGTTTATTCTGATATAAATAGTATAAAAGAAAAACCTGATGTAATAATAGATTTTAGTGTACCTGTTGCTACTTTAAATATTTTAAAATATGCACTTAATACAAAAACTGCAATGGTTATTGCAACAACTGGATTTTCAGAAGAACAATTGGAAATAATTAATAATGCTTCAAAAACAATACCTATATTCAAATCTTCAAACATGTCTTTTGATATAAATTTAATGAAGAAAATTGTTTCAGAAGTTGCTGTTGCTTTAAAAGGTACTGACATAGAAATTATTGAAACACATCATAACAAAAAAATTGATGCTCCAAGTGGAACTGCAATTACATTAGCTGATAGTATTAATACTGCATTAGGTAATAATATGAAATATGTCTTTGATAGACATTCGTTACATGAAAAAAGAAATTCAAATGAAATTGGTTTTTCATCTATTCGTGGCGGAAATATAGTTGGTGAACATGCTGTTTGTTTTTATGGACCTCATGAAACATTTGAAATTAAACACACTTCTTTTTCAAGAAATGTGTTTGCAGAAGGAGCTTTAAAAGCTGCAATGTTTATACCAAATAAACCTGCTAGAATTTATGATATGGATGACTTGTTTTCTATACACGTTTCCCCATCAATTTAAAATTTCCTTTGTTTGTACTTGCAAGTAATTCTAGATTATCATTTATAACTTTACAAGTTGCATTATATTCTATATTTCCAAGTGGTGTATTGAAGTTTCCTGAGAATTTACATTCATTTTCAGCTGTTCGTACCCCTTGGAAATTATTTTTCATCCCCATTATCTCTAGCATACCTTGCACATTGTTATTCTTGCTCATTAGAGTAATTGCTCCATTTATTACCCCCATTGGCGTATTTAATGAAGACACATATTTTCCATCTAACATATTGAACCTACCTTGTAAATTAAATTTAGGTTTTTAAAAGGTTCTACCTATAAACCATTTTTTCGTTAAATAATTAACAAGCCTTATAACTTCTAACATCTAACTTACATTAATTATATTATATTCATTTTAATTATATACGTGAAAAATGGATAGATTTTACTCTATCCATTTAATTACATTGCTTCTTTATTTTCTTCTATTTCTTCATTATTATCGTTTTGACTAACTACTTCTAAACTTCCTATTGATACTTCATAGGCTACTCTTGTTTGTGAAGTTCCATCTTCATATTTTTTCTCATATGTTCTAGATTGAACTCTTCCTACTATTTTTACTTCTGTTCCAACTTCCATGTTTTGGCAAAATCTTGCTGTTCTCCCCCATGCTATTGCTGGAATATAGTCTGATTTATTATATGCTCTATTTACTGCTAATAGTATATCTGCAATTTCTCTACCAAATGGTGTTTGTCTATATATTGGTTTTTTACAAATATATCCTGTTAGTATTACTTCATTAGATGTTATTTCTCTTCTTTCTTCATTTTCATCTTCATTTACATCTTCTTCGAATATTATGTCTTTTGCAAATACTGTTAATATAAGTCTATTTCTTTCATTTTCATAACTGTTATATGATCTAAATTGTCCTTTTACCATTACTGATTTACCTATTTCAAATTTAGCATCATCAATTAATCTTTCTGATATTGTTACTGGAACAATGTCTGAAGCATCACTTAAACGAGGTATTTCCATATCAAATATGTAAAAACTTTCTCCATAAATTTCGTGACTAAATCTTTTCTCACTTGTGATTTTTCCCATTAATATTAAATGGTTGTTATCTGAATAATTTGTATTCAATGCTTTTTCCTCCCTATTATTTATTCCGTAGTTGTTTTTCTACGTTATTTTTATAGTATCTTTCAATACTTTTTCTTCTACTGTATTTTATTCATAAAGTTTTATTTTTAGAATATTTTTTTTACGTACATTCTTATTATACTACCTTTTTCAAGGTTTGTCTACATAAAATGTTAAATTTGTAAAATTTTTCTTATTTTTAACTAATTATTTAAACTAGCCCATATATAATTAATATAGATACTATTCCCATAAGTGTATAAATATTTATATTTTCATTGTTTTGTTTTATACTTATCTCTTGAGGCTCTATTTGATAATCTTTTATATTTTTTATTGTTCTTTGTACACAAATTAAAATGTTATCTTCATTTACACTAGATGCTGTTATAGTAGATTTAGAATTAAATCCAAAAGTTATCACATTTAGTTCTAAATTGTCTAGAACTACCATATTACTTTCAATATCTACATTTATAACTAAATATTTCACATTTGAAATAATGCTTTTTAATATATCTAATTTATTCAAAATTTTTCTATTTTCACCACAAATTAATATTGTTTCAAATCGTACATTTTTTATATTTTCGATATTTTTTTCATTTATATTTATTATATTAACGTTTTTTAGTTTATTTGTCAATATTTTATTTATATATGTTTCATTTTTTCCATCTGATATAATTCCTAAGAATGTCATTGTTTTTCTCCTTTTAGATATATAAAAATATTATACCCCATGTACATTTTGTTATACTATTTTTTTTCCAATTTTTGCATTCCATTATTGTCTATAATATAATTTTCATTATAGATAAGGTCTGATACAGTTACTATATCATATCCTTTTTCCTGTATATTATATATTATTTTATCTAAACTATCTTTAGTATGCTTTGTTCCATTATGCATTAGAATAATACTTCCAGGAGATAATTTATCTTTTAATCTCGCCCACATTTCATCACATGTTAAACCTTTATAGTCAAGTGTATCTAAAGACCATTGTATTGTTGTATGATTTTGTTCTTTTGCAGCTTTTATTACTGTATCATTATATTCTCCATATGGTCCCCTATATAAAGTACTTCTTTTCCCTGTAATTTTTTCAATTCTATCAGCACACATTTTTATTTGATCTATATTTTTTTCAATACTCAAATTATTCACATGTGGATGTCCTTCTGAATGATTACCTATTTCATGTCCTGCATCTGCTATTTTCTTAGTTGCTTCTGGAAACTTTTCTATCCAATCTCCAACCATAAAAAATGTAACCTTAACTTTGTATTTACTAAGAGTATCTAATATAGAATCAATATCATCCGCATTCCATGCACAATTAATTGTTAATGAAATTTTTTTTTCATTTGTTTCAACACTATATATTGGTAACAATTTGTTAATAGATGCAGATGTTTGTATAGCTTCTTTTTCACTATTTGAAAATAACTTTGCACCACTAAACAAAATTGCTACTGTACTTAATGCTATAATGTATGAATATATTTTTTGTTTATTAAACACTAAAAACATACAACTTCCTCCTAAAATAAACTATTTTAGTTATTTGCGAAACTTCTAACCCTTGATATTATTATAATGAATTTTCGATTTTTGACACTTGCACTCCACTTTTTATGATTTTAGTTTTCATAATTTATTTGGTAAACTGCATTATTTTATACATGAATGTCAAAAATCGTTGAAATATCAACTCTTAATTTTTCAAAATAGTTTCGCAATTATCTATAAACTATTTAATTGTATTCATATTTTATTTTATAATGCACAAAAACCTCAAATTTAGTTTTCACTTAGATTATTTTCCTATACATTTCCTTTTCTACCTATAAAATTTACGACTTACTCTAACTAGTAAATACAGTGAAAAATTATTTGCCATTTTTTCTATTTTATGCTATACTAATTTCAGTATAGTAACTATTGCCTTACTTTTAATAATGCGAGTATAATTTAGTGGTAGAATGTCATGCTTCCGACCTGATAGCGCGGGTTCGATTCCCGCTACTCGCTCCATTTTATAGCAACTTACGAACTATAAAGTTTGTAGGTTGTTTTTTTCATATCTATAATTAAGAATGCTCTCTTTCTAGAAAGGAGGGCATTTTTTATGTTTGAGTTTGAAGTAATACAAGATTTAAAGCCAAATGATGAAATACTAAAACTTATTAAAGATTATAATTACATAATTAAAAATGGTGAAATTAAGCATTTAAAGGGGACTAATTTACAATTTATTAACCCAACTGAATATTCGATTACATATACTACTACTCTTACTATTTACGAATATAAAGTAAATGAAATAGCCAATAAAAACTTTTACATTAAAGAATATAAGCAAAAGTATAATCTCAAAGAAATTAAGCAAATTCTCATAAAATTTTAAAAGTTAATCTTATATTTTGAAATTCACAAAAAATTTTCACAAACAATAGGTGCAAAGATGAACTTTGACTTTGCAAACATGAGAGAAGATGAACTCTTTTTGAAAATTTGATTAACAAAACCTTAAAAAATTCACAGGAAATATAGGAGGTAATATTTTATGAGATGTGGAATTTATGTAAGAGTATCGACAGATGACCAAAGAGATAATGGATATTCTATTGATTCACAACTGCGAATGATAAAAGAATATTGCGAGAAAAACAATTATGATATTGTAGATGTGTACAATGATGCAGGACATTCTGGAAAAGATTTAATGCGACCAGAAATGCAAAGATTACTAAAAGATATCAAATCACACAAAATCGAAGTAATAGTTGCTATTAAAGTAGATAGATTAACAAGAAATAATTATGACGGATTTTGGCTTTTAAACTATTGTGAAGAACATGATGTTAAAATCGAGTTAATACTTGAGCCTTATGATGTATCTACTGCAAATGGTGAAATGATATTTGGTATGAATTTAGTATTTGGTCAAAGAGAGAGAAAAGAAATTGGAGCAAGAACCAAAAGAGCAATGGAAGAAATGGCATTAGAACATATCCACCCTAGTAAAGCACCCTATGGCTATATTAGAAATAGTGAAACTGGACATTTAGAAATAGAATACATTGAAGCACAAGTTGTTAAAGAAATATTTGAGCTATGTAAGCAATGTAATTCAAGTAGAGGAATTGCAACAGTTATGAAAGATAGCAATGCTTATTTAAAAACAGGAAAATGGACAAGTGATAGAGTTTATAAGATATTAACTAATTCTATTTATATAGGTATATTTGAATATGGTAAATATTGCAGGAAACCACAAGATATTTTAAGAGTTGAAAATTATTGTGAGCCAATTATAGATATGGAAACATGGAATATCACAAGAAAAGTTTTGGAAAGAAATAAACATTCAAATTATGGAGAGCATATACATTTATTTACTGGCATTGTAAGATGTCCTACTTGTAGGAAAATACTGTCTTCTACAAACTCTGTTAAATATAGTGGAACACCAAAAGAAAAAGTATATTATCATTTAACTTGTAAGAATCCAAATTGCAAATCGAAAGGATTACATTATAGTTCAGATAAAATAGAACAAAAATTAGTTAGAGTTTTAAATGAATTAACAAGATATATGTATGAAATGGATAGTGAAATTATAGTATGTAATTCTATTAAAACAAAGGACATTAAAAATATAGAAAAGGCTATTGAAAAGTTAAAAATGCAAGAGAAAAAGTTAGTAGATTTATATTTAAGTTCTACCTTAAATGTAGAAACAATTAACTATAAAAACGATGTAATTAAAAAAGAAATTGAAAACTTGAATAAGAAGAAACAACAAATTGATCCAAATAATGACTTTAAAGAGTACACAATAGAACTATTAAAAAAGTTAGATTGTAATGTAGAAAATGGCAAAATTATATCTAATAACAAAATTGCATTTACATTTATCTTTAATAGTCTAAAAAGAAAAGCAAAACAAGAATTAATAAAAAAATTAATTGATTGCATAGAAATAAAAAGAGACAAAAATTATAATATTGAAATTACAAATGTTAAATTTACAGAAGAATTTATTTCAAAAAGTAGCAAAGCATATATAAAATATTTATATGAAATCTTGAAAAATAATAACATTGGATTTATCTATAAAGAAGCAATTGATAGTATAGAATTAGAAAAATTAAAAGAGGACTATTTTGTATTTTCAGATGAAAAAATTGGAGAATATTCAAAAGAAGAATTAGAAAAATATGTAGAGCTATTACAAGAGCATTTTTATACAGATGGAGTTATAAATTGTCCATACATTGAAAATGGGAATATGATAGATAATTTAACATTAATACCAATAAATATAAGCAAAAATGGTAAGGAGGAAGCAAATTATGAAGCATCTTAATAAAGAAAATATAAACAAAAATCAAGTAGAAACGATAGAACAGTTTAAAGTGCTTTCATATTTAAAAAGCACATTTAAACTTGATGAAATTGAACTATATTTATATGATAAAACTACAATAAAGTTAATTGATAAAAATAAAGTACAAGCATATTTTAAATATAATAAACAAACTAAAAAAGTAGAATTTCATGAAAAACTACATTCAAAAAATGAATTAGGAAGATGAGATTTGGAAAAAATCTTGTCCCAGCAAGCACTGAATTTGGATATACGCCAAATTCAAATATGGGAACTTCCGTCCACAATCCCCAAAAATAAAAATAAGAAAGAAGGAAAGATTATGAATAATGAAAAAGTAAATTATTTAATTGATATAATAAAAAATATGGATATAGAAAATAAATTAAGACTTGCAATATGTATGAGCGATAATTATAGTTATACTAATTTAAAATATGATAAAACACAAATGTATAAATATTTTGATAATTTACTAAAAGAAATTAATATAGAATACAGAACAACAACTATTAATTTTGCAAACTATCCTTACATAATGTTTGCTATATCAAAAGTTATAGAAATGAATTCAATAGAACAAAATAGAGTAGCATTATATTTGTTTAATAGTATAAATTCTAAAATAAAAAATTATAAAACTCTTGACAATACAAAACAAATGTTTTAAGATATATACAATGAGAAAAGGACGTGAGATTATGGAAGAAAATCAATTAGCAATACAAAACGGATTAGATAACGAAGAAATAAAAAATTTAATATATACAATAAGAGGTAAGCAAGTTATGTTAGATAGTGATGTTGCAAGACTTTTTGAATATGCAACTAAAGACCTTAATAGAAATGTTAAAAATAATATAGAAAGATTTCCAGAATATTATTGTTTTCAATTGACTAATGAAGAATATAAATCTTTAAGGTGCAAAAATTTCACCTTAAACGAAAATGGAAGAGGACAACATAGAAAATATCTGCCATATGTATTTACTGAATATGGAATTACTATGCTTGCTGGACTATTAAAAAGTGAAGTGGCAGTTAATGTAAGTATAAGAATTGTAAATACATTTATAGAAATGAGAAAAATTTTATCTTCTAATAATCAAATATTTGAAAGATTAACAAGTGTAGAATATAAATTATTAGATCATGATAAAAAATTTGATGAAGTATTTAATCTGCTTCAGCTTGAAGAAAATATCAAACAAAGAATATTTTTTGATGGTCAAATATTTGATGCATATAGCTTAATCATAGATATTATAAAAAGAGCAAATAACAAGATTTTAATTATAGATAATTATATTGATGATAGTATTTTGAAAATGTTAGCTAAAAAGAAAAATAATGTGGAAGTAGTTATTTTAACATCTGATAAAAGTAATATTGAAAATTTAGATGTTAAAAAATTCAATAAAGAATATCCTGTCCTAAAAGTTGCTAAAACTAATAAATTTCATGATAGATTTATTATAATAGACAACAAGGAAATGTATCATCTAGGAGCTTCTATAAAAGATTTAGGAAAAAAATGCTTTGCAATTAATAGAATTGAAGATATAGAAATTATAGGAAAGATTATTAATTTGTAAATATTTGAAGTCGCAATTTGCGACTTCAATACAATCATAAAAAATATTATTTGTATTCTGGATTTAATGATTTATAATATTCTCTAGGTGCATTACATATTTTATACTTTTCCCCATTTTCTACTTGATTAATTATATCATGTGCAGGTTCTAAAGTAGCATCAATTTTATCAGCAAAATTAATAATAATTACTTCTAACATTTTAGGCAAAACAAGAATACCCCACTCACTAAACTCATTCATATGGCTACCTATCATATGTAATACTTGATTTT
The DNA here is from genome assembly GCA_948468275.1 of uncultured Clostridium sp. Lineage (GTDB taxonomy): Bacteria > Bacillota > Clostridia > TANB77 > CAG-508 > RGIG8482. The sequence continues at coordinate 12,715 of CAOKHI010000037.1, forward strand.
TAAATTCTTCACTTAATTTATATTCTGATAAATAATTTTCTACTAAATGTGTTCCTTCGTATGAATGACCTAAAAGTTGAGAGCCATTATGCTCGTATTCAGATTTATTATTCCAATCAGTATAATTCTTAGTTTTTCCAATATCATGTAATAAAGCACCAAATATGACTAAATCGGAGTCTACATTTAAATTTGGATATAACTCCATTATGTTTATAGCATTTCTTGTTACACAATATGTATGATACAAAAGACCACCTTTAAAGTAATGATGAGAACCTGTTGTAGCAGGTTTATTTATAAGTTTTTCTTTATAATCTAATAATATTTTTTCACAACAATCTTTTAAATTTTGATTTTTTATTTTATCTTTAAATACAATACATTTATCAAATATATCTTCTAAATCAATATTCATAATATCCCCCAATTATTATTCTTCTAAAATTTTTTGTTCTAGCATATGAAATGTATTTTCTAATATCTCTATTCTATTAAATGAAGTATCGACATACCAAATATCTAATTCTTGGCATTGTTTTTCATATTCTTTGCTTTTAGCTATCCAATGTTTAGAATGTTCTAATATGTGTTCATCGTTTCTATCATATGTCCAATCTCTTTCGGTCTCGTATTTTCTAATTTCTTCAAAGTGCTGTTTTATAGATTGATTTGGTGTTCCTAAAAAAAGTAAAACAGTATCATCTTTATTAAACAATTTAGCTGCTTTTTGAGGTGTAATATCACACGTTTCAACAATATAGTTAAATATTCCTTTGTTTCTTTTTATGCTTTTATAAAATAAACAAGATAAGAAATTAGGAAAATCTTCTATCATTCCGATTCCACCTTTACTGTTTATATTATTATTAGGTAAAATTTCTTGAAAAGCCCATCTAATATCATCTCCAATAATAATATGATAATTATGGTATTTTTTTGATATCATTTTTGAAAGTGTAGATTTTCCAGATCTTGAACTTCCAAATATTGCAATATTTTTCATAAGCATTCTCCTTTATTGTATTAAATCTAACATTAGTTAATGAAATTATACAATAAATGCAAAGAAAATCAAATACTTCTATTGAAATTTAACAATAATTTATATATAATACTTTTAGAAAGAGAACAAGAGAGTTCGTAACTTGTAAGAATATCGCTCCATTAAGTAAAATCGTCGCACCAGACGAAAGTATTGAAAAATCAACTGTAAAGGTTGATTTTTTTGTCGCCTTTATTTTGAAAAAGAAAGGATGGTGTGGTATGATTAGCATTGTAAAGAAGAAAAACAAGATAAAAAGAGAATTGCTCTCTAAAATTGAATGGGCTTGTAGTTTGAATGCTATAAAACTTGAACACAAAATGATATTTGAAGGTTGTTTAAGAATTGTAGAACATACAAACTTAACGTATGTAGAACCACATAGAGTAATCATTAAAGATAAATTATTTTTATTCTTTAATGAATGTGATTACTTTTATGTGGGAGATTTAAGGTACAAATATCCTTTATCTCAATTAAAAGACTACATAGAAAGGCTACTTTAATTTTAGAGTTTTTTTGTGCTTGAAATTTATTATAAGTGGCTTTCCGTTCAATAGTGAAAGGAGAGATTTAAAAGTGAGTGAAGAAAAGAAAATAGCAGGAATTTATATTAGAGTTAGTACAGAGGATCAAGTAAGAGAAGGATTTAGTTTAGCAGAGCAAAAAGAAAAGTTATTACAACTTTGTAAGTTCAAAGAATATGAAGTATTTAGAGTATATGAAGATGCTGGAATATCAGCAAAAAACATTAAAGATAGACCAGCATTTCAAGAAATGTTAGCAGATATGAAAAGTGGAAAAATCAATTATATTGTAGCTTATAAATTGGATAGAGTTACTCGTTCAGTTCGTGATTTAGAAGAACTTATAGCGCAATTAGAATTACACAATACCTATTTGGTGTGTGATAAAGACGAGTTTATATCTTTTTATGACAAAGTGTTTAAATCTGCGAATTTATAGTATATAGTTACTTGT
>CAOKHI010000038.1 GCA_948468275.1 uncultured Clostridium sp.
TTATATTATCAAAAAAATTTTCAACTGGAATTTACTTTTTTAAGTAACCATTTTTCTTTTTTTAATCATAATAATCTAAAAAAAAGTAATTTTCTTTAATATGCTATATTTACCTTTTCATATTTCTTACTACATTTTTATCCTCTATTGTTACTCTGTTTGATTCTATTATTTTTTGTAACGATTTGTTATATGTAAAATAATCTAAATTGTTTTTATTTAAAAACTTCATCGTTTCTTTTGGAAACTTTATATATGCAATTGATACAGCCCATGCTATTGCCATTTTTACATAGTATCCTTCATGTTGTATTTGGTTTAGTATTTGTAAAACTTTTTCTATATATTCGTCAGTTATGTAAAAACTTAATAACATAACAATTGCAAATCTTAGTTCGAATTCATTTTGTGAATTTATGTACTTTTGTAGAAATTCCCATACAATTTCTTTATTTTTGTTTGTAAATTTTAATCCTGTACATGTAATGTCACATGTTGCCCAATTGTCTATTTTAGGTATAAAATTTGTTAAATATTGTAATCTTTCGTTAATGTCCATTTTTGCTATTCCTATTATCATTCCTTGTAAAAGTGTTTCTTCATAGTATTTGTTTTCGGAATTGTTTAGATATTTTCTAAATTCTCCTTTTGATAGCTCTTTTGCATAGTTTCTAAGAATTGGTACTCTTACTCCAACTATATTGCTTATGTTTGGACATAATCTGCTATGAAATTTTTTGTATTTTTCATCTGATAGTTCGATTATTCTTTTTCTTATTTCATTTTCCATATTTGTTTTCTATCTCCAATAGTTTTTGTTTTATTTGTAGTCCACTTGCATATCCTACTAATTTTCCATTACTGCCTATTACTCTGTGACATGGTATAATTATTGCAATTGGATTTTTGTTGTTTGCTCCTCCAACTGCTCTTGATGCTTTTGGGTTTCTTATTCTATTTGCTATTGTTCCATATGATACTGTTTGCCCATATGGAATTTTAATTAGTTCTTCCCATACTCTTTTTCTGAATTGTGTTCCTTTTGGATTTATGGGTAGGTTAAATGTTTTTCTTTTTCCTTTTATATACTCATCTATTTGTTTGAATGCTTCTTGTATTAATGGTGTTTTCTTTTCTTCACAAGCTTCTTTTGGTAAATTAAATCCTAATTTGGTGATCTTTCCATCTTCTTCTTGTATTCCTATTCTTGCTATTGGTGTGTCTTTATAATATATATATTTCATACTTATCCCCTTTATTTTAGTGTATTATATCACACACTTTTATAATATTACAACAGTATAAATCTGCATAATTAATAAAATATTAATTATTTTTTATAGTTTTGTTAATAATTTTGTGCTATTATATATGTTAAATTTTGAAAAGGATGAAGTTTATGAAAAATAATACTAAAATGTTTAAATTTGTAAAATTGGTTTTACTTATTTTGGCTGTTCTTATTTTGATATTGCTTACAGTTAAATTATTTCCTTTTTTTAAGGATTTAGGAACTCCTGAGGGACAAAGTAGGTTTAAAGAAGAAATTGGAAATTCTGGCATGCAGGGAGTTTTTATGCTTCTTGGATTACAGTTATTGCAAATTCTGGTTCCTGTTTTGCCTGGTGAACCAATTGAGTTTTTGGCTGGTATGTGCTTTGGTTCTTTGGGTGGTATGATATTAATTTTTGTTGGTGCTTTTCTTAGCTCGTTTATAATATTTTTCTGTGTTAGGAAGTTTGGCATCGGATTTATTAATACTTTTTTTGGCGAGGATAAAATAAAGAAAATTGAAAATAGTAAATGGTTTTCTGAGCCTAAGAAAATATATTTGTTTTTTATAATTGTTTTTTTAATACCTGGTACTCCTAAAGATTTATTTGTATATATCGCTGGACTTCTACCTGTTAAGCCTTTAAAGTTTATTTTAATTTCTACTTTTTGTAGATTTCCATCTGTAATTAGTTCTACTTTAGCAGGTGATACCTTGGTAGCTGGAAATTGGCAAGTTACTATTATAATTTATGCTGTAACTTTTGTACTTTCTGGAATTGGATTATATGTTTATAATAAAATAGAAAATAAAAAAACTTTAGTTTGTGGCTCTACTGTAAAAAAATAGTATTAGCAATTTCTCTTATCTTTATATAGAAACAAGCAATATTTGTTATTTTTTAATTACAAATATTGCTTGTTAATTTATTAATTTGCTTTTTAACTAAAAAATTTATTCTTACTATATAAATTATTTTAGAAATTTCTTCGAAGACCTTTGGTTAATAATTCCCCTCATTATTGGTATAACAGTTCTTTAAATATTTTTTCATGAAAAGACATTTATAATACTAATGCTTAGATTATTTTTTATGTAATATTACTATTCTTTTAATCTATGAAATATTCTTCTAATATTTTTATTAATTGCTCTTTTGTATCTACTGTGTTTATTTTTTTTCTTGCTGTTGTGGCTTCTTTTAGATTTTTTGTATAATGTGCCATGTGTTTTCTTAATGTTTGTATTGCAACTTTTTCTTCTCTTTCTTTAAGTTGTAATTCTATATGCTGTTTTATTATTTCTAATTTTTCAGTGTTGCTTAAGTCTTTTTGCTTTTGTTTTGTTTGTAAAAAATTTATTATTTTTGCGAATATCCATGGATTCCCTATTGCTGCTCTGCCTATCATTATTCCATCTACACCTGTATTTTCAAACATATTTAATGCTGTTTGTTCATCTACTATGTTTCCATTTCCTATTACAGGAATGCTTACAGCTTCTTTTACTTTTTTTATTAGTTTTAAATCTACTTCTCCGCTAAAAAACTCATTTCTTGTTCTTCCGTGTATTGTTATTGCTTTTGCTCCTGCTGATTCTATTATTTTAGCTGCTTCTACTGCTACTATGTTTTCTTCATTCCAACCTTTTCTTATTTTTACAGTTACAGGAATTTTAGATGCTTTTACTACATTTTGAACTATTTGCTCTATTTTTTTTAAGTCTAATAATAGTTTACTTCCATCTCCATTTTTTACAACTTTTGGTGCAGGGCATCCCATGTTTATATCTAAAATATCTGCAAAACTGCTTACGTACTCTGCTGCAACCTTTAAAGATTCTATGTCACTACCAAAAATTTGAGCTTGTATTGGTCTTTTTTCTCCTTTAATTTTTAATATATCTTTTGTTTTTCTATCGTTATAATATATTGCTTTACTACTTGCCATTTCTGTGCATACTAGACCTGCTCCAAAATTTTTGCATATTATTCTAAATGGCAGGTCTGTTATACCTGCCATTGGGGCTAATAATATATTGTTTTCTAATTCTACATTTCCTATTTTTAAAGTATGTAAATACACTTGTAACCCTCTTTTCTATTTAACTTTTAAACTTTAATCTACAAATATGGTCTTTTGCCTTCTTCCACTTATATTTAGTAATAGCCCAATACATATAAAATTAGTAATTAATGAACTTCCTCCATAACTTACAAATGGTAATGGTACACCTGTTATTGGTAATAGTCCCATTGTCATTCCTATGTTTTCTATCATGTGAAATAAGAATATTCCTACTATTCCTATTGCTATGTATGATCCAACATCGTCTTTTGCAGTTTTTGCTACGTATACAGCTTTTGTTATTAGTACTACATATAGTATTATAACTGCTCCTGCTATTATAAATCCCATTTCTTCACCTATTACTGAAAATATGAAATCTGTTGTTTTAGGATGTAGGAATCCTAATTGTGTTTGGTTTCCTTTTAATAGTCCCATTCCAAATAATTGTCCTGATCCTATTGCTAATTTTGATTGTATTACATTATATCCTGATCCTCTTGGATCTAGGTTTGGATTTAGGAATACATCTATTCTTGTTTTGGCGTGTGTTGGTAATACAAAATTGTATAGTAATGGTACTACTATTAAAATTATTAATACTACTGAAATTATATATCTTTTGTCTATTCCTGCAACAAATAGCATTAGAACTGTTGCCATTAAAAATGCTATTGCTGTTCCATAATCTGGTTGTTTTACTATTAATAATACTGGTACTAAAACTATTGCACATACTGCTAATAATTTTAATGGTTTATTTATTTCTTGTTTATCTCTTTTTTGTATTATTGACATTATATATGAAAGAAATATTATTACAAATATTTTTGCAAATTCACTTGGTTGAAATTTTATGGTTTCTGTAATGGAAAACCAACTTGTTGCTCCATTTATTACTGGTGTAAATAGTACTGCTACTAATAGTAATATAAATATTCCATAAAATATTGGAGATAGTCTTATTATAAAATTATAATCTATGAATATTACTAATATCATTATTGGAATACTTATTCCTACCCACATGAGTTGTCTTTTTAATTCATCAAAATTTGTTTCTTGTGTTGATGTATATAATGCTATTGATCCAATTATTAATAGACTAATACAGCAAATCAATATTCCCCATTCTATATTTTTTAGAATTTTATTTTTCATTTTTCACCTTCTTACGTAGTTTAGTTAGCTATTTGCCCATTGTTTTGTTGCATATTGCTATCCATTTTTTCATCTTGTTGTTCATTTGATGTTTGTTCTATATTTTGTTCTATTTCATTTATTTTTTGTACGTTTTCTTGTATTGTTTGTTGTACTGTTTCTATTTGTTCTTTTTCTGAATTATTTTCTTCTATATTTTCAGTTTTTGTGTTTATTTCTTCTTTGTTTTCTTTTTCTTCTCTTGCCATACCATTTTTTACATCTTCTTTTATGCTTACTATTGGAATATTAGCATATAGGGCTGGTGCTCCTGTTGTGCCGTCTGATTTAGATTTATTAGTAAGTCTTACATCTATTGCATTTTCATCTACATCTATGTATTTTTTTATTACTTCTATTATTTCTTGTTTCATAAGATCAAGAAAATCTGCTGATACATTTGCTCTGTCTTGCATAAGAACTAAGTGTAGTCTTTCTTTTGCAGCATCTTTTGATTTTACTTGCTCTTTTTCCGTTTTTTTCATGTTTTTAAAAAAGTTTATTATGCTTTCAAACATGTCTTTTGCTCCTTCCACTTCCTATTTCGATTAATAACTATATTTTTAGTTTTTTCTTATTGCAAATAGCAACTTTATTTTCTACTAAAAATTCTTTTTAATTTTGCTAAAAATCCTTTTTCTCTTCCTGGTATTGTTACTTCGATTGTTTCTCCTAATATTCTTTTTGAAATTTCTATATATGCTTTTCCTGAAGGAGCTTTTCTATTTTGTACTACTGGTTCTCCCTTGTTTGTTCCTGTAATTATATATTCATCATCTGGAACTACTCCAATTAGTTCTATTGATAATAAGTCTACAATATCGTCAACATCCATCATTTCGCCTTTTTTTACCATGTTTGGTTTTAGTCTATTTACTACTAATTCTGGATTTTTTATTTCTGATGATTCTAATAGTCCTATTATTCTATCTGCATCTCTTATTGCAGATATTTCTGCTGTTGTTACTACTACTGCACGGTTTGCTCCTGCAATTGCATTTTTAAATCCTTGTTCTATTCCTGCTGGACAATCTATTAATATATAGTCAAATTCTTCTTTTAATTTATTTGTTAAGTCTATCATTTGTTCTTCATTTACTGCACTTTTATCTCTTGTTTGAGCAGCTGGAAGTAAAAAAAGCTCATCAAAACGTTTGTCTTTAATAAGTGCTTGTCTTAATTTACATTTTTCTTCGACAACATCTACTATATCATATACTATTCTATTTTCTAATCCCATAACAACATCTAAGTTTCTAAGTCCAATATCTGTATCTACTAATACTACTTTTTTTCCCTGCATTGCAAGTGCTGATCCCAAATTTGCTGTTGTTGTTGTTTTTCCTACTCCACCTTTTCCTGATGTTATAACTATTACTTCTCCCATAAAGACCTCCTCAAACTACTTTCATAATTTTTTACTTTTTTAATACTAATATCTTATATTTTTTTTCCTCAAAAGTCAATGAATATTAATGAATTGTTTTACTTTTTTGTTACTATTCACAGACAATAGCAGTAAGTAGCGAAGACTAAGTAATATATTTTATTTTGTAATGAAGACCCGACAGCCCATTGAGGCGGGGGAATACCCGTGAGCTTGGAGGGCGAAATGAAAAAATAAAATATATTACTTAGACGTAGCGGATTTTATTATATACGCTGTGAACTGTAACACTTTTTTATACAAAAAAAAGATATGTTACCTAAAACATAACATATCTTTTTTTTATTCAAATTATTTTATATCTCTATATTGTTTTACTTTTATATAAGTAAACACACCTGCTCCAACTATACCAATTAAAGCCATTATTATTACATAATTTTCACCTGTTTGTGGTATCTTTCCTTCTGCTTTTGTTGGGTCATCTTTTTTGTTATTGTTGTTTAAATTTGTGTTATTGTTATTTTGTGGTTTGTTTGTATTATTTGTGCTACCATTGTTTGTATTACCATTATTATTTCCATCTAATTTTTCTGCTACTGTTATTGTAGATGTTATTTTTTTCTTTCCATCTTGTGTTGTTGCTGTAATTATTGCAGAACCGACTTTTTTTGCTGTAACTCTTCCTGCATTATCAACTGTTGCAACTGTTTCGTCACTTGAACTCCATTTCAAAATTTTATTTGTAGCATTAGAAGGTGTAAATATAACAGTCATTTCTCTTGTTTTTCCTAATTCCATAGTTATTGTTTTTTCATAGCTTGGAAATTCAATATTTTCTAATGCAATATCTGTTTCTACTAAATTATCTACTAATACATATCCATACATATCTTTAATATTATTTCCTGAAAAATAAACCCACATGTAATATAATCCAGTATCTGGTACATTTATTGTTTCTTGTGTATATCCATATCCATTCATTCCATCACTACTATATCCATTAAAATATTGCCAATTTTTCCAATTAGATGTTGGTGGATTAGTTTTTAATAAATTTTGTAAAGAATTAAAATCTCCATTTTTTGCCTTTATTTCTTTATACTTATTTATTATATTTTGATCAGTTATTTTTTCATATTGATAATAAGCTTCACTATTATCTACATTTCTTAATGCTACATTGATTGTATTTGTCTCATTTCTACTAAATTCTTTTCTATTGTTTATTGCAGTATAATTTGTTACTTTTAGATATGGTAATTTTAAATCAACTTCATATGCTTGTAATACAATTTTATCAGTTGTTTTATCTTTTATCGTAATATACCCTTTATCAGTAGCATTAATTACATTTCTTATTACTTTAGTCGTTGTTATAAGGTCAGCAGTAGCTGTTGTTTTTGTTTTTTCTTTTATAGCATTCCAATTTCCAACTTCTTCTGTTTTTGCTTTTGTTAGTCCAAATTCATATTCATGTGTTTCATCTAACTCTAATCCTGTAAAGTTAAATTTCATACTCCCATTATTTGAATAAATATTTCTTGTAACACTTACTGCTGCATTTGAAGTGTTAGGTATAAGTACTAGCATTATACCTATAAATAATCCTATCATTAAATATTTTACTTTTGTCATTTTAATCCCCTTTTCCTATATGTTTTTTATATTATTAATCGTATTAAAAAGTATATCAGTAGCATTTGCATTTTGTCCACTTACTCGTGTGTTGTTGGCTCCTTCCATTGTTGGATTGGATAAGCCTGTTTGCCTTGTTACTAATTTATCTACTTTTGTTAAATTAGATATTTCTTTTTTTGTTTCTGTTTCATGAAAATGTCTTGCATTATGATTTCGATATTTCATAAGCATCATAAAGAAATATATAAATCCTGCAAACCAAAACAATGCACTATATTCAAAATCTACTACTATACTTGCAATTATTGCTAGTATTTCTATTAAAATAGATACTCCAAATAGTTTTGGCATATGTATTGGTACACTTCCCATTGTTTCTTTTGTTCGTGCATTAACTGCTACATAATGTAGTACACTGCTGCTTCCTTTTGTTTGCTGATAACTATATAGCCAGACTGGCAAATATGCTGTTTTCCATTGTTTTCCTTTAACACTAAGTTGTTCTCTTTGCCAGCAAACTCCTCTATCGTATTCTTTTAATGATTCATTTGCTGCAAATCTTGCTATATCTTTTGATTGAACATCTACTAAATTACGTAAATCATCTATATTTGTGTCTCTTTTTTGTGATGTGAACCCTTTTAGATAATTTGCATTATATTTTACACAATTTTCTGTGTCAAATGGCATGATTGCATTTATTACATTATTTGTATTTTCTGCTGAATTTGTTTTTAGTTTATCTTGGCTTGATTCTACTGTTAAACCACTAATTGCTAAATCAAATTCTCTTGAAACATCATATAAATCTGCATCGTAATATGTATAGGTTCTATCTCCTCTTTTTCTATAGTATCGCCTAACTTCACGCTCTCCTCTTCCTCTGTACATAGCATGTGAATTAATATCTACTACCATATATGGGAAATATACTCCCATTACATTATCTGTAGTAAACTCTTTTACAAATTGAGGATGAGCATAAAATTTCCTTTTGCCTACAAAATCTTCTATTTGTTTTTTTGCTTCAGCTTTTGTTAAGTTAAATGGTAAAACAACATCTGGAATAACTCCGTTTGGTATTTGGCTATTAACAGACAGAGTATTTCTACACCAGTGGCATCTTGCTTGTGTGGATTCTGATGTATCTATTACAACTTCTGCTCCACAACTTGTACATTTAAAAGTTCGTACATTTTGTTCATCTTCTATTATATCACTTGTACCTGAACCAATTATTTCACCTTGTAATTCATTTATGTTTGTTTCTAATCCTTGTAGTTTTTCTGGTTCAAATTCATGTCTACAATAGTTACATCTTAATTTGCCTGTTTTTACATTAAGCCCTATATCTGTTGCACCACATTGTGGACATTTATTTTGCCCATCTATTGCTCCTTCATCTGTTTTTACAACTTTGGGCTCCTCTTTATTGTTCACCTATTACACCTCCAAAAGTTTTTTCTTTTGAGCATCATAGTCTTCTTGAGTAATAAGCCCTTCATCTAGCATTTTTTTAAGTTTGCTTAGTTTTTCATATGGATCTTCTTTGGTAGAGTTTTGTTGGTTTGTAGGCTGTTGTAATCCTCCTACTGATGCACCAACTCCATTTAGTCCCATTCCCATAAAGGCCATTGCTCCTGCTCCACCATTTGGATTTTCTCCTGCTGCTTGCATACCACGAGCTACTGATTGTTGCATAAATGAATTTCCACGAGCACCTGATAATGCATCAGCTTTTTTAACATCACTTAGTAGTTTTTTAGTATCTTCATCATATTCTATAGCTTGGATTGCAACTTTAACTATTTCAAGTCCTCTATCACTTTTCCATAAATATGCATCTTCAACTGCTTGTGATAAAGAATTTGCAAAACCAATTTGATCCCCTTGTATTCTTGTTATACGGTTTCCTTTGCTTGGATCATTTGTATAATTTGAAAATGCAGCAGATAAGCTACTTACAACTTCATTGAAAAGTTGTGCACCTGCATCATTATCCATATCTGCAAAATCGAATACTTGTCCTCCTTGTTGCAAATATTCCATTGGAACAAAATTTTTTATAAATAGTATTGGGTCAATAATTTTTAATGTATATGTTCCTCTTGTTACTGCACCTACTTGTGCATTTAAGTACATATCATCCCAATAAATTTCTGATTGTGTTCCAAAACGGTTGTTAGGAATTTCTTTTAAATTAACATAGAATGCTAATTGTTGTGATGCTGGTTGACCACCGAATTTAAATCTTTCCCAACTCTGTTTAACTGTTGATGCTATTATGCCATCTCCTGCAAAAATTGATTTTGAGTTTGGATCATCAGATGTAAATATAAATCCTCCTGGTTCTGTAATACATCCTGTTATTGCTCCATCTTGTAGAGTAATTAATGCTGTTCCTTCTGGTACTACTATTTTACTTCCATTTGTTATTATATTTTCTGACCCCTTTGTGTTTGAGCCTCGTCCTGCATTAGTTTCTTTTGATACTGCTGGAAAAATTGCAGCTGTTCCTGGAATATTTGGTTTTGGTATAAAGAAGTCTTTCCATTGGTCTGCAAATGTTCCACCAATACTATCCGCAAAAGCTTTGATAAATCCCATTTTCTCCCTCCTTTTCTTCTTATATTTTTTACAAAAATTACTATATCATTACTGTCGAAAATTGTAAATAGGTTTTCATTTTTTTACATAATTTTTTTTTACGTAATAAGAACCCTAAAACACCTGTCGGTGTCTTGAGGTTCTTATACATTTGTTTATATAGGATATACATATACTGTATCACTCTTTATTATGTGCATCTGTTTGCAATTTGTGCAAATTGCTCTATTGTTAGTGCTTCTCCTCTTATTTTTTTACTTATGTTTAGTTCTTGTAATATATTAATTATTTGTTCTTTATTAGTAAATAAGTCTGTATTTGCTAGCGCATTTACTAGTGTTTTTCTTCTTTGCATAAAAGCATATTTTATTATTTTAAAAAATGTTTCTTCATTTTTTACTTCTACTGGTGCTGTTTTTCTTAAAGTTAATTTTATTACTTCTGATTCTACTTCTGGTGCTGGTATGAATGATGTATTGGGTACTGTTAATATTTTTTGTGATTGTGCATAATAGTATACTGAATATGTTATTGCTCCAGCTAATTTGTCTGATGGTACTGCTGTTAATCTGTTAGCTACTTCTTTTTGTATCATTACTGTTATGGTATTTATTTCTAATTTTTCTTCTAATAGTTTCATTATAATAGGTGTTGTAATGTAATATGGTAAATTAGCAACTATTTTTACTTTTTCAATTTGTTCATCCCTTTTTTCTTTGTTTATTAATTCTTTTAAATCTACTTTTAATACATCTTCATTAATAATTTCGAAATTTTCATACATGAAAAATCTTTCTTGTAATATTTTTATCATTCTATCATCTAATTCTATGCATATTACTTTTCCTGCTTTTTCTAGTAATTTTTTTGTAAGTGTTCCTAGCCCTGGCCCAATTTCTATTACTAAATCTTTTTTTGTAATTTCTGATGTATCGGCTATTGTGTCTATAACTGTTTCATCTATTAAAAAATTTTGTCCTAATTTTTTATTTGCTGTAATTCCATATCTTTTCATCAAAAATGTGGTTTCATTGTAAATATTTCCCATTTTCTCCCCTTTTATAATAATTTTAGTGTATATAAATCTTTCCTATATCTTTTCTATAGTCTAAAATTTTATCTACATTTTCGTGTATTGCATCATATACTCTTTTTCGTATTTGTTCAAAATCTTCTCCTGTTGCTTCTACTGCAAATAAGCGTGAATTGCTTACAGATGTATATGTGTTTTTTGCTATTTCTTTTGCATTTGCAAAATATATTTTAGCGCCTTTATTTCGTATTGCTTGTACATCTAATTTGAATGTTGTTGGTTCTTTATTTGGTTTTACTGCATAATCTTTACTTACTACATATACTGTAAAAGTATAGTTTTTACTAAATTTGCAATTTTCTTTAGATAGATTCTGATTTATTATGTTTTCTAATACTTCTGTAAATGGTGTTTCTAATGCATTTATTACATTTATTGCTTCTGGATCTCCAAATCTTGCATTAAATTCTATAAATTTTATACCTGTTTTAGTTTTGAAAAATCCACCATATAGGACACCTGTAAATTCTAGGTTGTCTTTATTTAAATATTCAATAGTCTTTTTCATTAATTGTGTACATTTATCTATATCATCTTTATTTAAGAATGGTAGTAGACCATCTGTGTAGCTCATACATCCCATTCCGCCTGTTCCTGGCCCTTTGTCTTCTTCATAGCGATATGGATAATCAAATGTTATTGGCATTGGAACTACGTTTTTTCCATCTGTTAAACACATAAGAGTGAATTCTGAGCCTTCTATTTTATCTTGAATAATTACTGTACCACTATCATTTAAGCATTCTTTTGCATATTCATATCCCTCTTCTTTTGAAGAAAAATGTACACCACCTACTTTTACTCCTTTTCCTCCTGTTAGACCCTCAGGTTTTATAACAAAATTTTCATCTTTATATTCATCTATAATATTTTTTAAGTCTTCTAATTTATTAATATTATAGTTTTTAATAATAAATTCTGGTGCTAGTTTTTCTACTATTTCTAATGCATATGTTTTGCTCCACTCTATTTTAGACCCTTTTGAAGTTGGCCCAAACACTTTAAGTCCTAAGCTTTTTGCCAAATCTATTAGTCCATCTTGTAATAAATTATCGCTACTTACCACACATATTTCGATTTTTTCTTTTTGTATAAATTCCTTTACTAATTCTTTATCAAAAGGAGAACCTATTATATATTTTCCTTTTGAATTTTCTACTGCTTCAACTATTGATGGATTTTCATATGGTAGTACTGCATATAAAGCATATCCCTTACTTATATATTCTGCAATAACCGCTTCTCTTCCACCATTTCCTAATAACAAACATTTTTTCAATTTAAAACTCCTCCTATTATAATATATTTATATAATATTATTTATGGTTATGCTTGTCAAGGATAACACATAAAATTTCGGCTATTTACCTTTTTTCTTGTATGTCTTTATCAAATGAATTGTTTGTCTTTCAGTTAAATCTAATTTTTTGTGGGACTCTTTTTTTATCTTCATGATTGACTAGTCTTTCATTGTTATAAGATATGTATAGTATATGTGTATTGAGTAACGTATTGATATTTCAACTTTAAAAAAACACAAATATAAATTTGTAAATGCTTTTTATACTTTGGTTGCGAGGGGTAGACTCGAGCTACCGTCCTTCGGGTTATGAGCGTGTAAGTGCTTATATTGGTGAGTTTAGTGTGATTTTGTTATTCGTTATTAGAGTAAGTTTATGGGTGATATTCGGTTTTGTTTGGTTGGGTTAATTTTGGTTAAAAAGTGGCTATTTTTGTGGTGAGTGTGACCAAAGTGTGACATGGAAACCGAAAATGTCTCATAACATAGAGTAGGCTTCTACATAATGAGAGTTGACTGATTTTTCATTATTTTTTAATATTTTGGTTGACTTTTCATAAAAGAAGTAGTATAATTCCAACATTTTTTGCGAATTTTTTCGTTAGTTCAAAACCATTGAAGGAGTAAGTATAAAAAGTCATA
>CAOKHI010000039.1 GCA_948468275.1 uncultured Clostridium sp.
TGACTTTTTATACTTACTCCTTCAATGGTTTTGAACTAACGAAAAAATTCTTGAAGAATTTTATATACCTTAATTATTATTTTAAAATCCACCTTTTTATTAAGTGGATTTTAAAATAATAATTAAGGTAATAGTAAATATTTTTTCATTTCTATTGACATAACCTCATAATTATTGTAAAATACTATGTATTGAAGAAGAAGTCATCCACTTCTCACCTTATCTATTATGGAAAAAGGTTATAAACATAGTTTTATAGTATTGCTATATGTTATAGTAATATGAGTTTGTGGATTGGCTAAAAATAGTCAATCTTTTAATTTATGGAGGTGTTTTATATAAAACAAGAATTACCTATAAACGAACAAATACGTTTAAAACAAGTTCAACTAATTGATGATAAAGGTCAAAAATTAGGAATAATGGACACATCTGCTGCTTTGGATATAGCTTATGGAAAAGACTTAGATTTGGTTTTAGTTGCTCCAAATGGAAATCCACCTGTTTGTAAAATTATGAACTATCGGAAAATATAAATTTGAGCAATCAAAAAAAGAAAAAGAAGCTAAGAAAAAACAAAAAACTTTTGAGTTAAAGGAACTTAGAATTACGCCAAATACTGAAGATCATGATTTTAATTTTAAGGTAAAAAATGCAAGAAAGTTTTTAGATGATGGTTGTAAAGTAAAAATAACTGTTAGATTTAGAGGAAGAGAATTAAACTATGTTAAATTAGGTGAATCTATTTTAAATAGATTTATTGAAGAATTATCTGACATAGCTGTTCCAGAAAAAAAACCTATTTTAGAAGGTAAAAATATGTTTATTATATTAGCTAAAAAAGCTGAAAAATAATATATATAATAAAAAGAAGGGAGTTAAAAGTTATGCCAAAATTAAAAACAAATAAGGCTGCTAAAAAAAGATATAGTTATACAGCATCTGGAAAAGTTAAAAGAACAAAGTCAAATAGAAGACATTTGTTAAGTCATAGAACAACAAAGCAAAAAAGACAATTACGTGCACAAACTGGATATGCTGATAAAACATGTGAGGCAGGAATTAAAAAATTATTACCATATGGAAATTAAATTGAAAGAGTATATAGAAAGTGAAGGTGAAAATTAATGGCAAGAGTAAAGAGTGCAATTATTACTCGTAAAAAACATAAAAAAATATTAAAACAAGCAAAAGGTTACTATGGTGCAAAACGTTATAGATTTAGAATGGCTAAACAAGCTGTTATGAAATCTGGTGTTTATTCATATGTAGGAAGAAAAGATAAAAAAAGTAATTTTAGAAAATTATGGATAACTAGAATAAATGCTGCTGCAAGAATGAATGGTTTAACTTATAGTAAATTAATTGCTGGACTTAAAAAAGCAAATGTAACTATAAATAGAAAAATGCTTGCAGAAATTGCTGTAACCGATGCAAATGCATTCACAAAAATTGCAGAAATAGCAAAAAATGCTTAGAATAGTATTAAAAAAGAAGAACTTAAATAATAACAGAAATGTTTATTTTAGTTCTTTCTTTTTTATTTAACAAATCTATAAACCTTATTGCTTTTTCATTTTAGGTTTAGAAATTAAAGATGCTATATACCCAAAAAATACAGCAGCTGCAATTCCTCCTGCGGCAGCTTTGGTTCCTCCTACGAATGCCCCAAGTAATCCTGATTTTGATACTTCTTCTATTGCTCCTTTTGCAAGTGCATTACCAAAACCTGTTAACGGAACTGTTGCTCCACATCCTGCAAAATCTACTATATGTTGGTATATCCCAAGACCTCCTAAAACTGCACCTGTTGTTACAAATATAACTAAAATTCTTGCAGGAGTTAATTTTGTTTTATCTATTAGTATTTGCCCTATAATACATATAAGTCCTCCTATAATAAAACATCTTAACATTTGCATCCAATCTATACTATTAAAAAATTCCATAATTATTTTCCTTTCTGCTTATAACTCTATACTAACAGCATGTGCAATACCTGGTATTGATTCTCCTTGCTGTGAAGTTGTAGCATTTGTTAATGCTCCTGTTGCAATTAGTAATATTTTTTTGTATTTTTTATCTTGTAACATTTTATATAGGTACCCTGAAAATACTGTACCACAACATGCACAGCCACTACCTCCAGAATGAGTATCTTGTTTTTCTTTATCAAAAATTAATACTCCACAGTCATTATAGTTGGATTTAATATTATATCCTTTGGTTTGGGCAAGTTCTATTAAAATTTCTTTTCCTACATGTCCTAGGTCTCCTGTTATTATTGCATCATAATAACTAGGTGCTCTACCTGTATCTGTGAAATGAGTAATTAGTGTATCTAGTGCTGCTGGTGCCATTGCTGCTCCCATATTGTTTACATCTTTTATCCCCATATCTACTATCTTTCCTGGTGTTATGTGTGTTATATATGGTCCTGTTCCATCTTTGGTAACAATTGCTGCCCCACTACCTGTTACTGTCCACTGTGAACTAGGTGGTCTTTGGTTTCCAAGTTCTAATGGAAATCTAAACTGTTTTTCTGCACTACAAAAATGAGATGATGCAGCACATAATGCATTCTTTCCTGCTCCACCTTCTATAAACACTGATGCAAGACATAGTGCTTCTACAAATGTGGAACATGCTCCAAATATACCTATAAAAGGAATATTTAGTTCACGTAGTCCAAAACTAGATGAAATACATTGATTTAATAAATCACCTGCAAAGCAATAATCTATTTGTTCAGAAGATAATCCTGATTTTGAAATAACTGTATTTACAGTTTCTTTTATAATTTTACTTTCTGCTTTTTCCCATGTGCTTTCTCCCCAGAATTCATCTTCTAAGCATTGATCAAAATATTTTGCAAGTGGTCCATCTGCTTCTTTTGGACCTACTATACTTGCTGTTTGTAATATTGTTGGTGGAGCATCAAATTTAACTGTTTGTTTTCCTACTTTTTGCATAAAATCATCTCCTATCTTTAATTAAACAAGTGTTATTGATTGTGTGTTAAAAATTAAATATATAATTCCTACTACAATTGATGCTGAAATACCAAATACTAAGACTGGACCTGCAACAGTAAACATCTTACCTCCAACACCCATAACATAGCCTTCTGATTTATATTCCATTGCAGGTGATACAACAGAATTTGCAAATCCTGTTATTGGTACTAATGATCCTGCTCCTGCAAATTTACCAATCCTGTTAAATAAATTAAGACCAGTAAGAAATGCACTTATACCAATTAATATAATAGATACAATTGTATTAGACATTTGTACATCCATTCCCCTAAATTTACAATAATTAAAAATTATTTGTCCAATAGAGCAAAT
The DNA here is from genome assembly GCA_948468275.1 of uncultured Clostridium sp. Classification (GTDB taxonomy): domain Bacteria; phylum Bacillota; class Clostridia; order TANB77; family CAG-508; genus RGIG8482. Next base: position 3,351 of record CAOKHI010000039.1, read on the forward strand.
TAATCCTCCTACCCAAAAAGCATTAAAGCAGTTTTTTATTATTGGAGAATTAGGAGATTTTTTATCTACATAGTCTTGATAATCTTTTTTAGTTTCAATAGGTTTCAAAGAAAATCCCTCCCTTTTTAATCTCTATCTCTATCTACAACAAAACTTATGTCTAAGTCAACATAGTACTCTGTTATCTTTTTTCCACTAATTTTTGCTTTTTGTTCTAGTACTTTTACAGATGTTAAATAATCTATTGTTTTTGCTGCTTCTGCAACTGCTTGAACTATTGCATCCTTCCATGAAACATCTGATGTACCTGTAATAATTAAGTGTTTTTCAACTGACATTTTATCAACCTCCGTTTTTTTTTCTTAAGTATATATTTTCCACAAATTTAAAAAATATACAAAAAAATAAAAATCTATTAAATTACTAAAAAATGTGGTATAATAAAATATCATATAAAAAAGGAGTAAATCATGTTTATAAATCCCAAAATAACAGATGAATTGTATAATGATGCTGGTCTTGCAAGATGTGTAAGAGCTAAAAATTATGTTAAAGAAAAAAAAGTTTCAATACAAAAAATTTATTATGAGGATATGAATAATTTTAGTATAGATGCTTTGGTTAATGGAAATTTTGATGATTATAATGTTTATATTTCTGTACGCTTAGGTGAAATTGATAATGTTACATGTGAATGTGAAGATTATCTTAGTCATTATGGAACCTGCAAACATGCTATTGCAGTAATACAAGAATTAGATGGAAACCCTAAATATACAAATACTTTATCTAAAAATTCTCATGAAAAATATACTGAATTTAAAGAACTTATTAATACTTTTTATACAGATGATGTAAGTTTTGATACGGATTTAGTAAAAAACAATGTAAGCCTTTATAGAGATGTTAAAGTTGTACCTAAAATTATTTATGATAGATTTACTAAAGAATTGAAGATAGACTTTAAGATAGGTATAACACAATTATATAAGTTGAAGGATTTACCAGAATTTTATGATAATGTAATACAAAACAGAGTTCATAAATATGGTGCAAAACTTGAATTTTTGCACGAAAGAGATGCTTTTTCAGATGAGAGTAAACCTATTTTAGATTTTATATTAAAACATGCAGAAATAATAAAATATGTAAATAACAATGCTAATAATGGATACAGATATTATGGAAGACTTTTAAATACTGGAAGTATAACATTAACAGCTTCTTCTTTAGATGAAATTTTTGAAATATTCAAAAATAAACATGTAATGTTTGAAAAAGATTATAATATACACGATATTGAGTTTGTTGAGCAAAATCCTGATTTAGAATTCGAATTAGAAAAAATAGATAGTAATGAATATAAGTTAAATTGTAAAGTAGAAAACCATAATTCATATGAAATATTTGAAGGCAAAAAAGCTACATACTTTTTAAAACAGGACAAGTTATATAAATGTGATGAGAAATATAAAGCTTCTAGTTTAAAATTATTACAGGTTTTTAGATCAAATTTTACAAAAGAAATACGATTTAATAAAGAACAAATGCCAAACTTTTTTTCAATTGTACTCCCTAAAGTAAAAAAAGATATAAATTTAAATGCAATAAATTCTGAAGAAATAGAAAAATATATTCCTCAAAAATTAGGTGTAAAAGTATTTTTAGAATTTAATGAAAAAAATTATATTATAGCAAAAATTAAATTTGTATATGGAGATGAAGAATTTGACCCAATAAAAGAGCATCCTCATATTGCAAGAAATGTAATTGAAGAAACTGAAAGTTTAAATATTTTACGAAAAACTGGCTTTATGATAGATAAGAAAAATTCAAATTTTGTATTAGCAGATGATAATAAAATATACGACTTTTTATCAAATGATATAAATCTTTATATGCAAAAATTTGAAGTACTTGCAACAGAAGATTTTAAGCAAAAGCAAATTAAACATCCTAAAATTGGTACCCTTGGTGTAAAAATAGAAAATAATTTGCTTTCAATAAATTTAGATGAATTTAATTTTGATAAGTCTGAATTAAAAGATATTTTACAAAAATATAGTTTAAAAAAGAAATATCATAGATTAAAGGATGGAACTTTTTTAAGTTTAGAAGAAAATGAAGATATCGATTTTGTAGAAAATTTAATGAAAGGTGCAGATTTAGACTATAAAAAAATTGCACAAGATACAATACAATTACCTGTTTATAGAACTTTATATTTAGATAGAATACTAAATAAAATAGAAAACACCCAAATAAAAAAAGATGAAAATTATAAACAATTAGTAAACAGTATAGATGATAAATCTAATATAGAGAATTTAAAAATTCCAACTGAGCTAAAATCTACATTAAGATTATATCAAAAAACTGGATATAAATGGTTAAAGACTATTGATGAATATCAATTTGGTGGAATATTAGCAGATGATATGGGGCTTGGAAAAACGCTTCAGATAATAGCTATTATTTTAGAATATAAAAAAGAACATGGTAATAAGCCAATATTAGTTGTATGCCCTAGTTCGTTAGTTTTGAATTGGAAAAATGAAATAAAAAGATTTGCACCAAAAATTCAAGCTCAAGTAATATCTGGTATTGCATCTGAGCGAGAATATTTAATAAATAGTATTCCTGAAAATGATGTTGTAATTACTTCATATGATTTATTAAAAAGGGATATAGATATTTATAAAAATATGAATTATGAGTTTAGATATATAATAGCAGATGAAGCACAATATATAAAAAATTCTAACACTCAAAATGCTAAGGCTATTAAGCAAATAAATGCTAAAACCAGATTTGCATTAACAGGAACACCTATAGAGAATTCATTATCTGAATTATGGTCTATTTTCGATTTTCTAATGCCTGGATATTTATTTTCTTACCACAAATTTAAAGAAGTATTCGAATCTCCTATTATAAAAGATAATGATGAACAAGCTATGAAAAAATTAAAAATGTTAATTGAACCATTTATTTTAAGAAGAACTAAAAAACAAGTATTAACAGAACTTCCAGATAAAACTATTACTATATTAAATAATGAAATGGAAGAAGAACAACAAAAAATATATATGTCATATTTAGCCCAAGCAAGATCTGAATTACAAGAAGAATTGCAAACAAATGGATTTGAAAATAGTCATATAAAAATACTTGCTCTATTAACAAGACTAAGACAAATATGTTGTCATCCAAGTTTATTTATTAATAATTATACAGGACAAGCTAGTAAATTAAAACAATGTATAGAAATTATACAAGATGCAATTTCTAGTGGGCATAAAATATTGCTATTTTCTGGTTATACATCTATGTTTGATATTATAGAAAAAGAATTAAAAAAAGAAAAAATACAATATTACAAATTAACCGGTCAAACCAAGGTTAGTACAAGAATAGATTTAGTAGATGATTTTAATAACAATCCAGATGTTAAAGTATTTCTAATTTCACTAAAAGCTGGTGGAACTGGTCTTAACTTAACCGGTGCAGATATGGTAATTCATTATGATCCATGGTGGAATTTATCTGCTGAAAATCAAGCTACAGATAGGGCTTATAGAATAGGTCAAAAAAATAATGTACAAGTATACAAATTAATAACTAAAAATTCTATTGAAGAAAAGATATATGATTTGCAAGAAAAAAAGGCAAAATTAATAGATAATGTTCTAGACACTAAGACATCATTCATAAATAAACTTTCAAAAGAAGATATTATAAAATTATTTGAATAAATTATTATAAATCTCTTGACAAAACGATAAATAGCATTTATAATTAATAACTGTCAAGAGAAATGCAGGTGTAGTTCAATGGTAGAATTCCAGCCTTCCAAGCTGGCTATGCGGGTTCGATTCCCGCTACCTGCTCCATAAAATAAAAAAAATTTATATTTCTCTTTACAACGTATTATACTAAATGTTATAATACAAGACGTGCAAAGAAAATTTCTTAACATGCGCCCTTAGCTCAGTTGGTCAGAGCAACCGGCTCATAACCGGTGGGTCCAAGGTTCGAATCCTTGAGGGCGCACCATTTTTTTATAATATATATATGGATAGGTGGCCGAGTGGCTAAAGGCGGCAGACTGTAAATCTGTTCTCATACGAGTACGAAGGTTCGAATCCTTCCCTGTCCACCAACGACATTTCTGTTCGAAATAAATTGAACAGATGGATATAAATATCATTCTGAAGGAGTACTTTCAATAAGGACATTTATTGATTAAGTACTCCTTTAGGTTATATCAGTATAGTTTAAAGGCTATGCTGTTTTTATATTTTTAATACTTTGCTGAAAGGCATTTTCTAATTCATATTCATTTAGTGGAATACCTATTATTCCAACTCCTGCATAGTAAATATCTATTTGTTGATATTTCTTACCATTCAGCTTAGTTTGTTGATATACATATATTTTATCAATTAATTCATTTACAATTTCTGGTGTTAATTCTTTGATTTCAGTATATTTTTTAACTTTATCAATAAAAGCTGTTAAATCTATTTCTTCTTGTTTAGTTTTATCAATAGTAGTGGCTAATTCATTAATTTTCTCTTTTAAGTCTTTTTGCTCTTTTTCATAGTTTAATGATAAAGTTGCAAATCTTTCATCAGTAATTTTGCCAGAAATGTTATCTTCATAAATATGCTGTATCAAATTATCAATATCTTTTACTCGTTTTTGGTATTGTGATAATAATTTTTTATTTGAAATATCTTCTTTTCGCTGTTCTTCTAGTGAAGCATCTAATTTTTCTTTTATAAATAAATCTTCATAAGATGAAATATAAGATATTACTTGTTTTATATTATCTAATACCAATTCTCTTAATGCAATATCTTTTATATTATGGCTAGTACAAGAATGTGTAGAATTATTTTTATAATTAGAACACCTATAAAAGTCTTTATCTGGTGTAAAGTTATTAGTAGTACAATAATAAAGTTTAGCTCCACAATTTTTGCAAAATAGATGTCCAGAAAATATACTTGTTTTTCCTGTTTTAGTAGGTCTACGTTTATTACTTCTAAGTCTTTGAACTGTATTCCAAGTTTCTTCATCAATAATAGCCTCGTGGGTATTTTTAAATATTTTCCATTGCTCTTTTGGAATATTAATTCTTGTTTTATCTTTGAAAGAACGAGTGGTATATCTAAAGTTTATTGTATCTCCTATATATTCTTGTCTATCTAATATTTTGTTTATAGTCATTGGAGACCAATAATGTTTTACTTCTGTTGGAAAATTTTGAGTTTTCATTCCTAAACTTTGGCGATACTCTGTTGGATTCATTATTCCTTCTTTTACAAATTGTTTTGCTATTTGAGAAGCACTCAATCCTTGGATAAATAAAGAGAATATCCTTTTTACAACTTTTGAAGCTGGCTCATCAATAATCCACTTATTTTTATCATTCTCATCTTTTTTATATCCAAAAGGTGGATTGGTAGTTAAAGGTATACCAGAATTTCCCTTATTTTTCATTACAGCTTTAACTTTCTTACTTGTATTCTTTGCATGCATTTCGTTAAACCAATCTTGTATAGGAAGAAAATCGTTTAATCCCTTATCAGTATCAATATTGTCCATTATAGCAATATATCTAATATTTAGTCTAACAAAATCTTCTCCTAATAATTGACCTACTATAAGTCTATTTCTACCAAGTCTTGAGTGGTCTTTTACGATAATTGTTCCAATATTTCCTTGTTCTGCAAGTTCCATTAACTCCATAAAAGCAGGTCTTGCAAAACTTGTTCCAGAATAACCATCATCTACAAAGAATTTAGTATTGATAAAATTATTATCTTTAGCATATTTACTTAAAATTGATTTTTGATTTTTAATACTATTGCTTTCTCCTAGCTGTTCATCATCTCTTGATAAACGGCAGTACAAAGCAGTTATTTTTTCGTTATTTGACTGTCCCTAACAACTCCTTTCCTTTAGACAGCCGAATAAGATATAAAGTGTTATAAAGTTTCAATTTGTAGTGTTCACATAATACCATATTCGTTTTTATACTTCAAGTGATTCTTAAGATTTTTTTGTTAGTCTAAAAAATTTATTTAAAATACTTTCTTCAGCATTTTCATCGAAGTGAGTATTTACTTTGTATATTGTGCCGTTTATTTCTTTTTCAAAGTTTAATTTTTGCTCATTACAATAGTTATCTATAAAATATTGTAATCTTTCTTCTTTAGTCATTTTACTTAATTTTTCATAATATTCTTTCTTTAGATTTTCTACATATTCATATTCTTCATTTGTTAACTCTAATTTATAAACTATATTATCTTGCATCTCTATCATTCCTCCTTTTCTTGTATTCAGGAGAGTTCTTTTGTTTCTGCTTTTCAAGTCTTGCTTCTTTACGAGCTTTTCTTTCAGTTTGTATCTTTTCTTGCTCAATTCGTTGTCTTTCTAATTCATCTTGTTTTTCTTTATCGAATATACCTTTAAAAAAGTCAAATACTTTTTGAGGTACAAGTTTAATAGCATGAAAGTAATCTTTTGTTTTTTCTACAATATCATCATATAGAGATTTCCATTTATCTACTGCATTTCTTAAATTATCAATTCTACTATTAAGTTCATATATTTCTTTATCAGCGACAATTCCCTTTTTAGCGTATTCAGTTAAATTCTCATAATCTTCTTGCTCTAATTCAATCTTTTTAGAAAATCTCTTTTGTTTTCCTAAATTTGAAAGAGCTTCAATTTGCTTATCATATTTCATATAATCATTATATGAATTTTCCTTTTCTTTGACTTTATTCGTAATCTTTTCTAGTCTTTCAGCATCTTTCTTAATTTTAAATTGCAAATCATCTAAATGTTCTTGATTACTACCTTTTACACCACGGATAAAGTCTTTATAACCACTATCAGACAGATACTTAAAAAATCTATCTTGTAATAAGCTATATGATTTTATTAGAACTGCATTTCCCTTTTTATCATATACAGGCTTTCCTTGATTATCTAATACTTGTTCAGATTTCCATTTGTTACTATGGCTTACTTGATTGATTACTTCTTTTGTAGTTCCTATCAGTGACTTATCTTTACATTTTTTAGTCCATTTTACTTCTTTTCTTACAATAGGAAGTGCTACAACATGCAAGTGATAATGGTATATAGGTTTTCCATATTCTTCTGTTAAAGCTGTATTTAGTTCATCTGCATGCATAACTGCTGATATAATATTATCAGTTCCCATTTCTTGTTCAGCAAAGTGAAAAGCTCTTTCATAAAATTCTTTTGCAAATTCGTAACCACCATGTTTTTCAAAATAGTCAGAGTTAATATCAAATATAAGTTCATCAAATAAATTTGCATTGGATCTTAAACCTCTTAATGATACTTGTCCAGTATCAAGCATTTCCTTTAATTTCTCGTTGTAGGTAGTTTCACATCTTTTGTAATGTACATTTTTTGGTGTTTGTTCTAAATCAACATTCATATTAGAATATGATTTATTTTTTCTTTCGTTGTGTCTTTCAGCTTTAGTTATACTTGTTTTAGTATAAGTTTCTACTCTAGCTACTGAATAATTTGTTTTGTCCATATAAAATATCCTTTCTTGTAGGTAGCAAGAAGCGACCAAAGGGAGCCTGTTACATAACTTTCTAACGAAAGTATGTAACCCACTATGACACTTTCAAAAATTCGTTTTGGAAAGGTGTCGTGGGCTCCTAGCGGAGAGTTCATAAATTATCTAATCTTGCGATAGATAATTTATGTTTGGCTTCGCCAAATCAAAATAATATTTTTTATTTTCATTCAAATATTATTTTGCATACTGAAAAATTTTTTGCTACCTAGCATAAAATTTTTTCAGCATCTTTTTGATATGCTTCGTAAGAATATCTATATCGTCTTTTTTAGCATAACAAAAAGACAGGAATGACAAATAAAACTAGCTTAAAAACAAGTTCACACTAATTTTACTTGCACATTTCCTGCCATAATATTTTTACTGGACACATTATATATTTTCTAAAACCTGCTCTGTTTGGCTTGGCGGAACGAGTTAAAACCAGACTGCGAACCCAACTTAATGGATTCTCCCAAGTAGCTCATTATGTGTAATGTCATTATTATTTAATTTTTCAGTGTATTCTCAATACATATATAAAATAGCATCTTTTTATGTAAATGTCAATAAAATGTAACAATTTCATTGAAAAAAATGGAAATTCTTGATATACTTTGTCTGTAATATTAAATTTATAAAGGAATGATGTCTAAATGGATAATAATAAATTAGAGACAATTTCAAATCTCTTTGAAGATAGTGAAATAAGAAGTGTTTGGGATGGTGAAAAAGAAGAATATTATTTTAGTGTTGTTGATATTATTAAGGCTTTAACTGATAGTAAAATTCCAAAAAGATATTGGACAGATTTAAAAAGAAAGTTAACAGAAGATAACAATCCACGGGTAGAACCCGTGGATTTTCATATAGGCCTATAAGGCCTTAT
>CAOKHI010000040.1 GCA_948468275.1 uncultured Clostridium sp.
AAATATATTACTTAGCCGTAGCGGATTTTATTATATATGCTGTGAACTGTAACGACTAGTTACTCGTATTAATTACATAAGGATAATTTCATAATCTAAAATACACACCAAATTTCACATTAACATACCTAAAAATACCGCATCTATCAACACTTTCCAAAACTACCATCTTATCACTACCATGTGCATGGGTTTTGGTTGTAATGCAGCACGGTGTTGTTGGTTGTAGAATAATAGATTCGCCACGTGAGCGTTTAATTGCTATTTTAACTAATGCATTTGTTCCTTGTAATGGTAGATTTCCTTTTTTAATAACTATTGCTAGTATTTTTATTGGTAGTATTTCTATTGGATTTAGTGCTTCTATTTTTTCTACTTTAACTGTTCTTTTTGTTATTATTCTTGGAATTTATTTAACTTTAGTAATTTCTAAATTACTTTCTAAAACTTTACTAAAAGGTGTTCCTTCTTCTTTTATTTTAGAACTACCTCCTTATAGAAAACCTCAAATTGGTAAAGTTATTGTTAGATCTTTATTAGATAGGACATTATATGTCTTAGGAAGAGCTATTTTAGTTGCTGCTCCTACTGGTATTGTTATATGGATTTTTGCAAATGTTAATTTGGGTGGTGCAAGTATTCTTACTCATATAGCTTTGTTTTTAGATCCTTTCGCTAATTTGATGGGATTAGATGGTTATATACTAACTGCCTTTATCCTTGGAATTCCTGCTAATGAAATTGTTTTACCTATTATTCTAATGTGTTATATGGCTAAAGGGAGTCTTGTTAGTTTAGATAATACTTTTTTAATTGGAAATATTTTGATTGAAAATGGTTGGACTTTGCTTACTGCTATAAATGTTATGATTTTTACTTTGTTGCATTTCCCATGTAGTACTACTCTTCTTACTATAAAAAAAGAAACTGGTAGTTTAAAATGGACTGTTTTATCTTTTATTCTTCCTACTGTTTGTGGCATAATCTTATGTATGGGTACTACTTTGTTTTGGAACTTGTTTTCTTTAATAAATTAAAATGTGTGAATATTCTTGATAAAATAAACCCAAATAAACATGAATTACATGTTTATTTGGGTTAAAAATTTAAAGAATTACTCATATTTCTTAAAATATGTAATCATATGCCCTAAAGTTTATTTCTCAAAAACTTTTACGTAATAAGTGAAATTATACTCCATTTTATAATACCTTTTAAAAGATTCATCATCTATTCTTCCTATTTAAACACTATTTATATATACCTGTTCTGAATTCATAAATAAATGTTTTTCTTTTACTATTTATATTTTGTTAAATTTTTAATTTACCTCTTACATACTCATACAATATTACCCCTGTTGCTACAGATGCATTTAAACTTTCTGTCTTGCCAATCATTGGAATTTTTACTTTAATATCGGCTAAATCCATTATTTTTTGTGATACTCCATTTGCTTCATTACCTATTACTAATGCCTTTTTTTGGTAATCTATTTTATATATGCTTTCATTTGTTTGTAAACTAGTTGCTACTACCTTAAATTTGTGCTTTTTTATTTCTTTTATTGTTTTTTCTAAATCTTCAGATTCTATAATATTAACTCTAAAAATTGCTCCCATAGTAGAACGAACAACTTTAGGATTATATGCATCTGCTGTTTTATTAGATAGTATAATTTGATTTAATCCAACACTATCTACTGTTCTTAATATAGTTCCCAAATTTCCGTGGATCTTGAATTCCATCTAATATAACAATCATATCTTGGTTATAATCTATTTGCTTTTCTGTATTCTTTCTATCTATTACCGCTAAAATACCTTGTGGATTTGTAACCTGTGTTATTAAATTAAATACTTTTTCAGAAACATATATACAATTATACTTTGCAATTTCATATAATATCTTTTGCTCTATATAATCATTTCTAATACAATCTTCACATACAACTATGGTATTTATACTAGCATTTTCTTCTATTGCTTCTTCTATTAGCTTTATACCTTCTATTATATACTGATTATTCAAATCTCTATATTTCTTTTCATTTAATTTTCGTATACCCTTTACTATTTCATTATCTTTACTACTAATAACTTGCATCCCAATCTCCTTTTAAGTAATATTATACACAATTTTTTAAAACTAAAACCATATTTTTGTCAACTTCAAAGGTATAATAATTAATTAGATAAAATTATTTACAAACATTCTTTAATTAATTCTTTAATCATCCTCAAAATTACTTCATCTGAATTATTTTCTAGTTTATATGTAACATATGGCTCTTTACCAGATGAAAATTTTATATCATTTCTATACTTTCTAATTAACCTATCAACTATATCTATATCAAATCTGTTTGCATCAAAATTAAATACAATTCCATCTCGTTTACTTGATATTTTAATTATATTGGCCTTTTTGCTAAGTTCCTTTATACGAGCAACTTCTATTAAATTATTAACCTCATCTGGCATAGCACCATACCTATCAATTATTTCATCTATTACATTTTGAATATCATTTTCCGTTCTACAAAGAGCAATATTTTGATAAATTTCAATCTTTTGACTACTATTTTCTATATATTCATCTGGTATATAACTTGAAATATTAATATCTATTTGAACATCCTGTTCTTCTTTTACTTCTACACCTTGAATTTCTTTTACAACTTCATCTAACAGTTTACAATAAGTATCATAACCAACTTGATCCATATGTCCATGTTGAATTTCTCCTAATAAACTTCCTGCTCCTCTTATTTCTAAATCTCTCATTGCAATTTTAAATCCTGATCCAAACTCTGTAAATTCTTTTATTGCTTTTAATCTCTTATCTGCTACTTCACTTAATAGTTTATCTGGTTTATATGTGATGTATGCATAACTTTGTATATTACTTCTTCCAACTCTTCCTCTTATTTGATAAAGCTGTGCTAGTCCTAATCTATCAGCATTCTCTACTATTATTGTATTTGCATTTGGTATATCAATTCCAGATTCTAAAATAGTAGTACATACCAATATATCAACCTTTTTATCTATAAAATCCTGCATGATATCCTCTAATTCTCTACCTGTCATTTTTCCATGAGCAAATGCAACACGTGCTTCTGGAATTAGTTCTAAGATATCTTGTGCCTTTTTTTCAATTCCTTGTACATTATTATATAAATAAAATGCTTGACCTCCTCTTTCTAACTCTTTTGTTATAGCTTCCTTTACTACTTCTTTATCATACTCTAATACATATGTTTGAACAGGGCGCCTATTTTGAGGTGGTTCATAAATAACAGACATATCTCGTACACCAACAATAGACATATGTAATGTTCTAGGTATTGGTGTTGCTGTCATAGTAAGTACATCTATACTTGTTTTTAATTCTTTTATTTTTTCTTTCGCCTTTACTCCAAATCTATGTTCTTCATCTATTATTAATAATCCTAAATCTTTAAATCCTATATCCTTACTCAATATTCTGTGTGTACCAATTACAACATCTACTTCTCCTAATTTTAACTTTTTTATTATATTATCTTGTTCTTTTTTGGTTTTAAATCTGTTTAGAAGTTCTACCTTAATTGCAAATTCTTCCATTCTTTGTTTAAAACCTTCATATTGTTGATTAGCAAGCACTGTTGTTGGAACTAAATATGCTACTTGTTTTTGATCCATACATGCTTTAAAAGCTGCACGTATTGCTACTTCTGTTTTACCATATCCAACATCTCCACATAAAAGTCTATCCATAGGTTTTGCCTGTTGCATATCTTTTTTTACTTCCTCTATACATCTTAGTTGATCATCTGTTTCAACATATGGAAAACTTTCTTCAAATTGTGTTTGCCATGGTGAATCTTCTGAAAATGCAAAACCTGTTGCTTTTTGCCTTTTAGCATATAGTTCTATTAATTCCTTTGCAACTTCCCTTAAATTAGATTTTACTTTTGCTTTAGTATTTGCCCATTCCTTACTTCCTAATTTACTAAGTTTAGGAATACTATCTCCTTCTCCAATATATTTTCTTATATTATCTAATTGATTTGTAGGAATATATAAAATATCATCTGCATTATATTTTATTTTTATATAATCTTTTGTTATTCCATCTGCTTTTATAGTGTTAACTCCAATAAATTGACCTATTCCATGTGTTTTATGTACTACATAATCTCCTATTTTTAGGTCTGCAAATATAACTTTTTCTCCTTGTGTAAAAGCTGTATTTGTTTTTCGTTTTTTCTTTATATCTTTGTTAAATAACTCTTCACTACTTATAACTAATGTGTTTAAATCATAACTCTCAAAACCTGTTGATAATACACCAGTAGATACTATTGCAATTCCTGATTGGATATTTTTGTCTAATTTTTCTATATATTTATGTGGTATGTTTTTTTCTAATAGTAATAATGATAATTTTCTACTATTATTTTCATTTCCTGCTAGTAATACTATGGTTTTTTTACCATGTATTCCACTTTGTAATTCTTCTAAAAATAACTCCATGCTACTTTTATAATAATTTATTTCTCTTGTTTCAAACCTTACTAAATTTTCTCTTTTTCCTGTATCTATATCTTGTTTTTCTAAATATATAGTTTGTCTTTTTAAAATATTATCCATTATATCTTCATTATCAAATACATTTTTCATAGCATCTGGAACTATTTTTTGTTTTTCAATTAACATTTTTATAACATTTTGATTATCTATTTTCAAATTCTGAAAACGTGCTTGTATTTTGCTTTCTTCATCTAATACCATTAGAAAATCTTTTGCCATGTAATCTAACATATTTGTTGTATTTTCATAAAAACAGTTAAAATATTTATCTATTTTGCTTATATAATTTCCAGATTTTATTAACTCTATATCTTGTAGTACAATATCTTCAAATTCTATATCTTGCCTTTGTATATTGTTGCATACTTGTTCTAAATCTTTTTCTAGTACAAATTCATGTGATGGATATATAGTTACATTATCTATCATTTCAGTAGAACGTTGATTTATAATATTAAAATAACGGATCGAATCTACTTCGTCTCCCCAAAATTCAATTCTTGCACCCTTTTTATCCGTTATAGAAATATCAATTATTCCTCCTCTAATACTAAACTGACCTCTTCCTTCTATTAATTCACATCTCATATATCCTAAATTAACAAGGCTTCTTTTGATATTGTCTAAATTATATACTTTTCCTGTTTCAAACTTTAATATATCTTTATACAAAGTATCTTTTGGTATTGATTTTTGTATAAGTGCCTCAATGGTTGTAATTACAATATCTACATTATTTGTATAAATTTTATTTAAAGCATCAATTCTTTCATATGGTAAATCTTTACTTTCTGCTACATAATCATATGTTACTATTTCCTTTTTAGGTAAAAATACTACTTTACTTGTAAAATATTCTATGTCTTTTAATAATTTTTTTGCCTGTATTTCATTATAAGTTACAAGACATATTTTTTTATTCAAGTTTTCTTTAATACCATATGTTAAACAAACCTTAAAAACATCTGTAAGCCCAGTCAGAGTAACTGGGCCTTTATAATTTTTTATTTCTTTTATTACGCCTTCAAATTTTTTAGAATTTATCAGCATTTGTATAATTGAGTTCATACAAATAATTCTCCTTAATGTATTTTTACCTATTATATAATATTTTTCTTATTTTTTGAATAGTTAATTTAATTTTTTCTAGATATTATTTTTAACTATTTTATTTGACATTTTTCGATTTTTGGAATATTATTTTTATTCTAAGGAGGAAATTATTATGTGGAAAGAATTTAAAGAGTTTGCTACAAAAGGTAATGTAATGGATTTGGCTATTGGTGTTATTATTGGTGGTGCTTTTCAAAGTATAGTTAATTCATTAGTAAATGATGTTATTATGCCTGCTGTTTCTGTGGTTACAGGAAAAATTGATTATCATAATTTAGTTCTAAATATTGGTAATTCCTCTATTAGATATGGTTCATTTATTACTAATGTTATAAATTTTTTGATAATTGCTTTTTCTGTTTTTCTTATGGTAAGATATTTTAATAAAATTAATAAAACTTTAGAAGAAAAAGCAAAGAATTTTAATAAAAAACTTGAAAAGCAACCTAGTTTTTTCAAAATAAAGAAAAAAAATATAAAAAAAGATACACCTAAGCCTACAACAAAAGTATGTCCTTTTTGTTTATCCGAAATAAATATTCATGCTCTAAGATGCCCTCATTGTACATCAGTTTTAAATACTAATATTAATAATGATGTAATTGAAGAACAATTAAAAATAGATAATACATAAGTATTATCTATTTTTAATAATTATTGCCTATACCATGTGCCTATATTATAAAATATATTATAGGAATTTGCATTTACTTCTCCTCTTAAACTATTATTATAAATTACTGTATTTCTATTATAATATAACATTATATATGGTACTTGTTCAGTAAATATTTGATATAATTTATTATACTTTTCTTTTAAATTCTTTTCATCTGAAATATTATTAATTTCATTCATTATGTCTTGTGTTTCAATAGTATAAAAATTAGCTAAATTATCTTGTCCAAAATAAGTAGTTAAATCTGGACTATATGCTGAATATACTCCTGTTAATATTAGGTCATAGTTTTTATTATTTAAATAATTTTGATATTGCCCATCAGTTGCCTTTATTATATTTATTTTTATTCCGACTGACTCTAGTTGTTCTTTTATAATTTCTGCAACTTGTACTCTTTTTTCATTATCTTTATTTACTACTAAATCTAATTTTATTCTTTGGGTTTTGTAATTTTTTGTTTTTCTCCATTCCTTTGATTTATATTCCCAACCATTTTGAACTAAAACTTGTTTAGATTTATCCTTATTAAACTCTGCTTTAATTGTTCCTGCTTCATACATATAACTACCAAAATCTAATGGGAAATTTGATGTATAATATTTGTTGTTATATACTGCTGAAACTATATTGGCTTTGTCTATTGCATAATTTATGGCTTGTCTTACTTCTACATCAGCTAATACATCATTTTTTGTATTTACTGCAATAAAATCTAACTGTCTTGCTTTATATTCTTTTGTATTATACCCTAACGTTCCTACATTTTCTTCTATTTGTACACTATCTGTATGTATTAAATCTATATTCCCTATTTTAAAGGCATTATATACTTCTCCCATAGATGAATATTTATTTATTTTAATAGTTTCTATTTTAGTTGTTTCATCTTGTTGGTTCCACCAATTCTGATTTTGTTTTAATGTTACTAAACTATCATCATTTGAAACAACTTTAAATCTGCCTGTGCCAACAGGATTCGCATTTTTAGATGTATTTACAAAGTCTTCTGATTGATAATAATTATATGACATTATTGGAAATGTTAAATTATATTCAAAAAATGGAACTACTTTATTTAAATTTATTCTTACTGTGCTATTATCTATAACATCAACTCCTATAACCTCTTTAACATTTGCAGAGTATATGGAATTAACATTAGTATCTTTTAATCTATCTATTGTATATTGTACATCTTTTGCTGTTAGCATTGTTCCATTTTGCCATTTTATATTCTCTTTTAGTTTTATTACATATGACATATCTCCTATTTTTGAAATTTCTTTTGCAAGACACATCTGTAATTTATAATCATGACTTATATTTACTAATGGCTCATACACTAATCTTGATATATCCTGTATATTCTTATTTTTGCTTACTAATGGATTCATAGAATCAAAATTAACAACTGGTAAGCGTAAATCAGTTAATATAACCTCTTCTTCCTCTTTTTCTTCATATTGAATTTCTTCATTTATATTACTATCTTCTTTAATATATAAAGTATATATTGCAAAACCAATTAGTCCTATAACTATTAAAGCAAAAGCATATTTTCCTACATTTGATTTCACAGATTACCTCCTTATACATTAATATAATATATTAAATTAATAAATCTTGCAATAACTTTCATAAAAAAGTTTTTCACTAGTTTCTATATAAGTTACAGTTCACAGCATATATAATAAAATCCGCTACGGCTAAGTAATATATTTTATTTTTTCATTTCGCCCTCCAAGCTCACGGGTATTCCCCCGCCTCAATGGGCTGTCGGGTCTTCATTACAAAATAAAATATATTACTTAGTCTTCGCTACTTACTGCTATTGTCTGTGAATAGTAACCTATATAATGATTTTAAAAAAAATTGCAACCTGTAACTACCACTGAGGACGTAGATATTGTCACACTTTTAATTTTGTGTAAACCACCTACGTCCTCAATGGTATATATACTAATTATTTATTCTCTTAGATACGTGATTCTACAAGAATCTTTATTCCTGTTCTATCTTCACCTTCTACTTGAACTTCTGCAAATGCTGGTACACATACTAAGTCAACCCCTGATGGTGCTACAAATCCTCTTGCTATTGCAACTGCTTTTATTGCTTGGTTTAGTGCTCCTGCTCCTATTGCTTGCATTTCTGCTTTGTCATTCTCCTTTACCAATCCTGCAATAGCTCCTGCTACTGAATTTGGATTAGACTTTGATGAGATTTTTAAAACTTCCATTTTTTCTCCTCCTAAAAATTTAATTTTTGTTTCTTATTTAGAACAAATATATTTATATTATATTTAAGATTAATTGTCTAGTATTTTTTGGAAAAAACAGGAAATTTTCATCTGCCTTTTTCGCCTATTTCTAAGCATTTATTCTAGTAATTGTCTTTGTTCGACAATTTTCGTCATCTATATCAAAAATACATCCATTAAAAATACATTTTCCTTCTGCTAATTTATATCTTTCTGGTAATCCTGTTTCAAATCTTTTAATAGATGCTTTTACATCCATTCCTATTACAGATTTTTCTGGACCAGTCATTCCTATATCTGTAATAAATGCTGTTCCATTTTGCAATATTTTTTCATCTGCTGTTTGTACATGTGTATGTGTTCCAAAAACAATATTCACTTTTCCATCTAAATAATAACCCATAGCTATTTTTTCTGCAGTAGCTTCTGCATGAAAGTCAACTACTATTATATCTGCTTTTATTTCTTCTAATAATTCTTTTATTTTTAAAAAAGGATTTTCAGATAGAACACTCATTTCTGTTCTCCCTAACAAATTAACAACAGCTATTTTTTTACTCTTGCATTCAAAAATAGCATATCCTTTTCCAACAACACCTTTTGAGTAATTAGCTGGTCTTATTAGATTTGGTGAATCTATAAAACTAAATATATCCTTTTTTCCCCAAGTATGGTTTCCCATAGTTACAACATTTGCACCAATTTGTAACATTTCTTTATAAAGTTTTTCTGTAATTCCCATACCTCCTGCTGCGTTCTCTCCATTCATTATTACAAAATCTATTTTTTCTTTTTCTCTTAAACTTGGCAAAACCTCCTTTGCCTTTTTTAATCCATTCTCCCCAACTATATCTCCAACTGCTAATATCTTCATATATCTTCTCCTCATATTTTTATTTTTTATTATTATATACAATCTTATAGAAAAATAAAAGGGTAATACACAAACTTTTTAATGTAATTATTAGTCTTTGTTAATATAGAAACATTTTATATAGAATTTTTCTCACGAAGATTATTTTAAACCCTTAGCAGTAATTTGGTCAATTAAGTTTTATCTTTTTAACAATTTGATTTATGTTAATATATATGTTATAATAAATATATCAAAAATATTTTTATACAAGGAGGACACATTATGTCTAGTCATTACTTCTCAGTTCGCGCAAAGTATAAGGATCGCCCACGAAGGTTTACTTTGATGCCTTGCATGTCAGTTAAACGGACTAGTAACAATTCCTACTTGGTAAATTTCAAAAATTCATTTCTTTGTATTTTTGAAATTTCCACAGGTATGTTTTGGGATTCCGAACTTACCCACACAGTTAATGTCGACGAAGAAGTAAAAGAAAGAATTCTCTCTTTAGTTGACGACTGTGAAGCAAGACGAAAAAATCGCAAAATTAGTTAATGTTTAAACATTAACACAAAAAAACCAGTACGCGAAAGCGCTGGTTTTTTTGTATTATTTGGCATATTCAATAGCTCTTGCTTCTCTTATTACATTTACTTTTATTTGACCTGGATAATCCATTTCAGCTTCTACTCTTTTTGCTATTTCTCTTGCCATTATTGTCATATCTGCATCACTTACTTTTTCAGGTTTTACTATTATTCTTACTTCTCTACCTGCTTGTATTGCAAAAGATTTATCTACTCCTTCAAATGAATCTGCTATTTCTTCTAATTGTTGTAGCCTTTTTATGTATGCTTCTAAGGTTTCTTTCCTTGCTCCTGGACGTGATGCACTTATTGCATCTGCTGCTTGTATTAATACCGCTTCTAAGGTTTGTGGCTCTACATCTCCATGATGTGCTTCAACTGCATTTATTACAAGTGGATTTTCTTTGTATTTTTTTAACACATCTACACCTATCTCTACATGTGTTCCTTCCATATCATGATCTAAAGCTTTTCCTATATCATGTAATAATCCTGCTCGTCTTGCTCTTTTAGCATCTAGTCCTAATTCATCTGCCATTATTCTTGCAAGATTTGCAACTTCTATAGAATGATTTAACACGTTTTGTCCATAACTTGTTCTGTATTTTAGTTTTCCAATTAGTTTTATAATATCTGGATTTAATCCTATAACTCCTGCTTCTAAAGTTGCTCTTTCTCCTTCTGATTTTATGGTTGCTTCTACTTCTTCTTTTGCTTTTTCTACCATTTCTTCAATTTTAGCTGGATGTATTCTTCCATCTTCTATTAACTTTTCTAATGCAATTTTTGCAACTTCTCTTCTTAATGGGTCAAATCCTGATAAGATGACTGCTTCTGGAGTATCATCTATTATTAAGTCTATTCCTGTTAATGTTTCTAGTGCTTTTATATTTCTTCCTTCTCTACCAATTATTCTACCTTTCATATCATCATTTGGAAGATTTACTATTGAAACTGTTGTTTCAGATGTATGGTCTGCTGCACATTTTTGTACAGCATATGTTAAAAGTTCTTTTGCTTTTTTTGTAGCTATCTCTTTAGCATTTGCTTCTTCTTCTTTAATAATTGCTGCTTTTTCTGCTTTTATTTCTTTTTCTGTTTCCTCTAAAAGAATCTTTTTTGCCTCCTCTTTTGATAATCCAGAAATTCTTTGAAGTTCATCTACTTGTTTTTGTTTTATTTCATCTACTTCTTTTTCATGATCTTCAATTTCATTATACTTTTTATCAAGTTCCTTCTCTTTACGTGTTAAACTTTCTTCTTTCCTATCTAAGTTTTCTTCTTTTTGTATTATTCTTGTTTCTTGTTTTTGTACTTCGCCTCTTCTTTCTCTAATCTCTTGCTCTAAATCTTGTCTTTCTTTAATTATTTGTTCTTTTGCTTTAAAAATCTCTTCTTTTTTTCTATTTTCAGCTTCCTTATTTGCAAGTTCTAATATCTTTTTTGCTTCTGTTTCTGCACTACCGATTTTAGATTCAGCTGTTTTTTTTCTTAATGCGATTCCTACAAATGTAAATACTACAGCTGAGATTAGAATTGAGGCGATAATGATTACTATATTCATAATCATACACCCTTTCTATTTAATTTTCAATGTTCAGATAATATATATTTCATTTTATAATATATTAAACCCTACTTATCTATTTTAATATGTATTATAGCTAACTGTCAAGTAATTATAGAAAGAATTTTTTCGTTTGTCCCATTTTTTTGTTTTTATTTAGATTTTACACTTAC
>CAOKHI010000041.1 GCA_948468275.1 uncultured Clostridium sp.
TATGACTTTTTATACTTACTCCTTCAATGGTTTTGAACTAACGAAAAAATTCTTAAGAAAAAAACACCTCAAACTTATTATAAATCCAAAGTGTTTATACTACTAATTACTTGTGTAATTGTTATTTTACCATGTTTATTATTTCTTCCTTGCTTATTACCCCTACTGACTGATTTACTAATTTGCCATTTTTTATTACTACTAATGTTGGTATGCTCATTACATTAAATGAAGATGCTAGATTTTGTTGTTCATCTACATTTATTTTTCCTACTTTAACTGTTTGTTGTAATTCTTCTGCAACTTGGTCTACTATTGGTGATAACATTTTACATGGTCCACACCAGTTTGCCCAAAAATCTAATAATACTGGTACATCAGATTTTGTTACCTCCTGTTCAAAATTTTCACTTGTTATTGTTAATACAGACATTTTAATCTTCCTTTCTTTTTTTATATTATAATAACTATTTTTAATAGTATATTCTATCTTAAAAGTTATATACTGTTTTTTAAGTCTTTTATTGCTTGTAATCCTGCTTTTGTTCCTTCATATACAGCTTTTGAAATTTGCAATAACCCTCCTGTGCAATCTCCACATGCATATAACTTTGGTATATTTGTTTTCATATTTTCGTTTACTACTATACTATTTTCATTTGTTATAGCTCCTATCTTTTGTGCAAGATCTACACTAGATGCTGTTCCTATTGCTACAAATACACCTGATGTCTTAATTCCGTGTATTATCATGGAATAATACCTCTTCTAATTTGCCATCTCCTCGAAATTCATTTATTGTTTTTTCTTGCACTATTATTTTATCGTAATCATAACTTCTATTTTGTACTAATTCTTCGCCATTAGTTAATATTGTAACAGATTTTGCTGTATTTAATAGCTCATTTGCTTCTGATAGTGCATAATCTCCACTTCCTAATACAGAAACATCTTTTCCTCTATAAAAAAATGCATCACATATTGCACAATAACTTATTCCTTTTCCTTCAAATTCTTTTATTCCCTTTAGCTTTGGCGATTTTCTGCTTGAACCTGTTGCTAATATTAAAGCCTTTGATATAAAAATATTATTTTTAGTTTTTACTTTAAAATTACTGTCATATTCCAATCCTATTACTTCATCTGTTTCTACTTTAATTCCTAACCTCTTTGCTTGATTTATTCCATTTGTTAATAGTTCTTTACCCGAAATAGTATATGTAAATCCATAATAATTATCAATTTTTTCAGTTTTATCTAATGCTCCTCCGTCTTTTCCTATTACTAATACATTAAATCCTGCTCTTTTTATATATATTCCTGCTGTTATTCCTGCTGGTCCTTTACCTATAATAATTGCATCATATATCATATAACTCACCCTTTTTAATTATATGTATTACTTATTTTTTAATTCTTCTATTTGCTTATAACGTAATAAATTAAGTTCATAATTTTCTTTATGTTGTTTTACTACTGTATGCAATATTACTCCACATTGAGCAATAATTACAGATAATGTTACAAGCCCTGTTGCCAATATTGCTGATGGTGTTTTTGTTATATAACTTGTTTTTATAAACTCAATAATAACTGGTAACCCAACTACTAGTCCTATAATAAATATTATAATTGCTATCATAGTAAAAAATGGTAAAGGTTTATAGTTTTTAAACATATTGGCTATTGTTTTTACTACTTTTATTCCATCACTAACAGTATTTAGTTTAGATACACTTCCTTCTGGTCTATCTCTATACACTATTGGAATTTCTTTTATTATATATTTTTTGTCTAATGCGTATAAAGACATTTCTGTTTCTATTTCAAATTTTGGTGTCATTACAGGCATATTTTTAACAAACATTTTATTAAATACTCTATAACCTGTCATTATATCTTTTAATTTGGTTTTAAACAATATATTTATAGCTTTTTTTACTAGGTTATTTCCAAATTCATGAAAATGTCTTTTATTCTCTTCTTGATACGTACCATTTGAAAGCCTATCTCCTATTGTCATATCTGCTTGTCCATTCTTTACAGGTTCAATTAATTTATGAACAAATTCAGCAGGATATGTATCATCCCCATCTACCATAACATAGATATCTGCATCTATATCCCTAAACATAGATCTTACAACATTGCCTTTTCCTTGCTTATATTCATGTCTTACTATTGCACCATTTCTTTTTGCAATTTCAGCTGTTTTATCTTTTGAATTATTATCATAAACATAAATATCTGCCTTTGGTAACTCGTTTTTAAAATCTTTTATAACTTTTTCTATAGTTTGTTCTTCATTATAGCATGGTATTAATACCGCAATTTTTTCCACCGTTAGGTCTCCTTTCTTTTTTAAAGCTTTACTTTAGCTTTAGGTATTGGATTTTTTTAGTAAATACTTTGAAGAATTTTCTTTATTTTTAAAATCTAATGATAAAGTTCCAAATACTAATATTGGTATACATGTAAACATACTATATACATATCTATATTCACAAAATACTGGTGAGGCTAATGTTGTAAGCCATAATATTAATATTGGTATATATGCTAATAATTGCTTATATTTTTTTGTATATATAGAATACATAAAAAAAACAACAATAATCCAAAATGCAAATCCTATACTAAAAAACATTGATATAATTGGTAAATCTCTTTTTTCTATAAGTGAATCTATTCTTTGTATAAATTCAGTAGGAAATTTAGGTGAATTTTGTATTCCAATATCATTATTCTCTACTGTTCTATTAGCTACCCAATGTGATGCTTCTGGGTACCAATATCCATAACTATTGCATAAAAAAGATTCTATATATTCAACTGGATATTTAAAAAATAATCCTACCCATAAACTTATAAATTCTCCTTTATTTTCAGAAAAGTTTTGGCTATTAAAATGATTTTTTATTGGGTCAGATATCACTGGATTGTATATTGTTCCAATTTCATCTGTTTGTATATATTTATGTATTAGGTTTTGTTCATTTTTTGTTAAACTATCACTTTTATATTTTTCTACTCTTGCTAATTGTTGCATTGGAACAGACAATGCTTCTCTTACTTGTCCTTCTTCTATATTTAAAAGCGAAAATATTGGCCCTTTTATTATTGAAGTAGTTAGTATTGATATAACAAATATTAATAGTATCTTTTTCCAATATTTTTTATAAGCTATTAATAAAAATGGTAATAATAATGCTACTACATATAGTCCATTATTTCTAAATAGTATTACAAGTAAAATTGTAATTATGAATAATGTGTTTAAATATTTAGATTTAAGAAATCTTTCTGTATTTGAACACATTTCTGTTATACTTATTGTAAACAATAACATAATCCCTGCAAACAATACATCTTTCCACATTATTATGCTAAATAAGGCATTTATTGGATATAATGCATAAAAAATTAATGTTATAATTTGTATATTACGAGGTGCATTTCTTTTTGACATGTAATATATAGAAAAAGAAAATATAGATGATAGTATTAGCATTTGTACTATTGAATATATCGCTACACCTAAATTATAATCTTTTATTAAATTTCCTAAGCCTATACAAATTGATATTAATAGTATATGTAATACAGGATGATGGTTACTTAATGAATTTCTGCCTATTGCTTGGTATATTTCTGCCATTGAATCTGATGTAGTAAGACCTGGATAGTATGTTAAAAAATATGGAAGCCATGCAATAAATATTATTGCCCAAATTATGAAAAAACTTTTTATTGTTTTATTAAATATTTTTCCTTCTTTTTGTGTATTAGTCACAATAAATTTTTTACTTAAAAAATTAAATATTGCAACTATAATGCTATATATTAAAATAAAATTACCTACAAATTTTATTAATGCCTTAAATATTGTATTACCATTTTCAAATATTCCACTTAAATTCATATAACTATTTATACTATATCCAACAACTTCAAATAATGCAAATAAAATTGATATTATACTAGCACAAATAATTAATCTTTTATCTGTTTCTTTTAATATTTTAGTTATAAAAGTATAAAAAATTACCAAAAGAACTATGTATAATATAGAGTTTCCACTAAAAGATTGTGTAAAATTTAACTCTTTACTCATATTCATATTTATAGATACAATAGCTATAATAGCTAATATAACAGCTATTATGGCTCTAGAATTTTTTATTAAAATTTCTTTGATTTTAGTACTCATATATATCCTTTCAAATTTTTAATTTTAAAATTCCTCTGCAAATCCTTTTTGTAGCTTATTAAATATTATATAACCTATTATACATAAAACTATAGATATTACAAATAATATTCCTAACATTGTTAAATCTGGCATAGCTTTATCGTAAAATATACTTCTATAAGCAGTTATTATATGCGCCATTGGATTTAATCCCATTATTCCTCTAAATTCTTGTGGTAATGTTTCTAATGAATATACTATTGGTGTTGCATAAAATAATACTTGTAATGCTATTGCTATTAAATGCTCTAAATCTCTTAAATATACTGTTACACTTGAAATTATAAATGCTACTCCTAAAGAAAATATGTATTGAATAAGTACTATTATTGGGAAAAATATTATATATTTACTAATACCAAGTCCATACCCTAAAACGAATGCAAGAATTATTAAACTAGATATTAGAAAATTTACAGTAGTACTTGTTACAACTGATATTGGTAGAATTTCTCTTGGAAAATATACCTTTTTTACTATATTACCATTAGCTATAATATTAGATGCTGACTGTGTTATTGTAGTTGTAAAATATGTCCATGGTATAAGACCTACACATAAGAATATTACATAGTATTCTTGTTGTGTTTTCATAATTAATGGAAATATTATTGCATATACTGCAATTTGCAATAATGGGTTTAAAAATGACCATAATATTCCTAAAAATGAATTTTTATATCTACCTCTAATTTCTTTTTGTACATTTGTTTTTAATAGTTCTCTATAATTATATATATTTTTAAATAGATTCACTTTTTTTCTCCCTTCAATACATTTACTTACTATCATTTTATCTATGCTGTTTCTTTTAAATATGCATCTACGACTTCCTTTGTTTGTCCATCCATCTTTATATGGCCATTATATAACCACACTGCTCTTGTACATAACTGTTCGACAGAATACATACTATGTGTAACAAAAACCATAGTTTTTCCTTCTTCTTTTAACTTATTCATTTTTTCAAAACATTTATCTTGGAAATGTTGATCTCCTACTGATAATATCTCATCTATTAAAAGTATTTCAGCATTTACATTAATTGCAACTGAGAATGCAAGTCGCATATACATACCAGAAGAATAAGTTCTTACAGGATTATCTATAAATTCTCCTAATTCTGAAAATTCTATTATTTCATCTATTCTTTCATCAATCTCTTTTTTTGTTAGTCCAAATATTGATGCATTAAAATATATATTTTCTCTTCCTGAAAAGTCTGGATGGAATCCTGCTCCTAACTCTAAAAGTGATGTTAATTTTCCTTTTGTAGTTATTTTCCCTTGGTTAGGATATATTATTTTTGTCATTAATTTTAATAATGTAGATTTGCCACTTCCATTTGTTCCAATTAGTCCTACTACTTCTCCTTTTTTTATGTCTAAGTCTATGTTTTCAAGTACTACATGCTTTTCTTTTTTATTTCTTGTAAAAAATAGCAACTTTTCTTTTATAGTATTTGCTTTATCATAATATATATTAAAACTCTTTGTAACATTTTCTACACTTATAACAGTTTCTTTATTCTCCATTTTTTACCTTCTCCTTATAATTTGAATAGTTTATTTATTCTTAGCCCATAAAACATTTTCTTTGCAATTCTTCCTGGTCTTGAATCTATAATTCTATTTATTTTTCTCATTCTTTCGTCCATACTTGGATTAGTAGTATTTCCTGTTGGTTGTCCAGATGGCATGCTTGGATTATTCCAATAAAAACTTTGCCCGTTAGCCATTAATAGCATAAATACATCTACTGCATATTTTCCATATAGCTCTGGGTAATTCCTACTTAATACATCATATAAATATATTCTCATTTTTTTATTAAATTGTCTAGCCATAGAATTTTTTCTAACTCTATATATATTTAATTCCTCTGGTATAGATATTCCTAAACATCCATGATTTGCAAGTGATACCCAAGCATCATAATCTTCCATTCCATATTCCATTTGTATTCTATTTTTGCCAAAATTTAAAAAGTCATTTTTTCTTATTACTAGAAATGCTGCTAGCATATTTCCACATAATAAATATGGTATATGTGTGTTAAATGTTGCCCATGTGTAATCGTTTCCTTCAAAATATTTTACCCAACTATACACATATGAAACATTAGAATACTTATTTAATAATTTTACTGCTTTTTCATAAAATGTTTCTTCTATTTTATCATCTGCATCTATAAATGCTATAAATTCTCCTTTTGCTACTTTAGCTCCAACATTTCTTGCATTTGCAAGTCCTTTATTTTTTATATCTATTACAGTTATGTTATCATCATTTCTAAATTGTTCTAGTGCTTCTTTTGCTTCTTTGGTTGTACTTCCATCATTTACTATTATTATTTCATAATTTCTATAAGTTGATTTTTTTATACTAAGTATTGTTTCTGAAATTGTTTCTGGTAAATTATAATATGGTATTACTATTGATATTAAGCCTTCTTCTCCATCATAAGTTTTAATATATTCATCTTTTTGTACCTCTTGTAAAAATGGAAATTTATTTTTTTCTTGATGTTTATTTTCAATTACTTTGTTGAAAAATTCTCTTCTTTGTTTTAAATTATCTTCCATATTACATAATTTGTTAATTCTGTTTTTTGCATTGTTTCCCATTGTTTTTAATTCTTCTTCTGACATATTTAGTAATTGTTCTAATTTGTTTTCAAAATCATCTTCTACATCCCAATCAAAAATTAATCCATTTTCTCCAGATTTTTCTACCATTTCTGCTTGTCCGCCACTTGCAGATACAAGCATTGGTTTTCCAAGCCACATTCCATATATACATGTATTTGGGAAGTTCTCATATAATGATGGTACTGTAACTGCTGTTGCAGAAAGTATATGTGGTATTAATTCTAAATGTGGTATAGAATTCATCAATTCTAAGTTGTCGTTTTCTATATATTTTTTGTATTGTAATTTTATTTCTTCTCCTATATATGTTCCTTTTGGATCTAAAACTGTATCGCCACCTATTATTTTTATTTTAAAGTCTAAACCTTTGTCCCATAATTTTTTAGCTCCTTTTAACATTTGAATTACGCCTTTTCTATATTCTGTTCTTCCAAAATATAGTATTGTTTTTTTATCTTCTTTTTTTAACTCTCCAGAATATTTTTCAATTTCTTCTTGTTCTATATCAAATGGTAGGTTTATTACTTTTATTTCTTTTTCAGGTACTATATATTGTAGCTTTTTTGCTAAAAATTTACTAGGTGAAAGTAAAGCATCTGCACCTTTTATACAAAATTTCTCCATTTCTCCTATCCAATAATATGGATGTTCATATCTATTAAATTGATTTATTCTTAATGTTTCAAATGATGGTGTGTGTAAGTGTACTACTATTGGTATATCTCTTAGTTGTTCATTTAATAAATACTTATTTTGTATTAAATATTGACCTAATGCATTATATTCTTGTGTTTCTATTATATCTGGTGCACCATCTATTTTCATTAATTCCATTATTTCATTGTAATATTGATATGCTAATGCATTTTCATATCCTAAATACTTATATTGTTCTCCTTGACCTTGTTTAAATCTTAATACTTTATATCCATATTCAGTAGTTTCTAATTTTGTATTATTGTTACCTCTTACTATTACTGTAACATCATCACCTGCTTTTGCAAACATTTTAGCACAATTTTCTACATATGTACCTATTCCGCCTCCAAATTCTGGTGCAAATTCACCTGTTAGAAACCATATTTTCATATTTATACATCCTTTCTAATTTATATACTAATAATCACATTACATTTTTTATCTATTACACAATATTCTAACAATATATTTAAAATTTATCAATTATTTTTTTTATTTTCATTTTTATAAATGAAGTTTTTTAGATAAATTTTTTATTTTTCTTATTATCCTATTATATAATTTTTTTGATTTTTTGTACTTTTTTTCCTGTTGTTTTAATATTTCATCATTGTCTTTGTACAGGTATTTAATTTGCTTTATTTGTGTAAAGTTTTCTTTTAGATAATTACTAATTTCTTCTAATTCATTTGATACATATATTGTTTGTATTTTTCTAGTATTTATTACATATTTTATAAAACTTTTCCAATATGAATTATCTATAAATGTTGTTAGATCAAATACTTCTGCATACTCTTCTATTTTTTGTCTATATATGTATTGGCTTGGTTTTATTGTTATTACTGTTATTTGCGTGTTATGTGTATTTATATTAGATATAGTTTTGTAAAGATTTTCATCTGTTCTTAGCCATGGCAATATATATAATATTCTATTTTGTTTTAATTTTTTATTAAAGTCCTTTTCTTTCCATTCTAAACTTTTTTCTTCATATTTTTCTTGTTCATTTGGGTATATTTTAGCAGATACTATTTTATTTATTTTATCTGCTTGAACTTTTAATTCTTGTAATCTCATATTGTTTTCTTCTTTTTTTTCGTCATTTATATCTGTAAGAAGGCTAACATTGCATCTTCTATACCAAAATCCATAAAAGTTCATTTGTACTGGGAAATATCCTTTAGCAAGCATTCTAAGCCATAAATGCCAATCTTCATTTACATATCTTTTTGCAACACCATATCCACATAATTGTTGTATTTGTTCTTTTCTTATTAATGCTGTTGCTGTTAACAAATTTTCTGTTTTCATCTTTTCTGAGTCAAATTTAGGATTATAAAGGTATATATACTTTCCAAATCCTACTGAATTTGAAAATGCCCAACTTGCTTCTTTGTTTGTGTGAAGCGACCAATATGCTGTTTCTATATATGTTTCTATTATTAAGTCATCTGCATCTAGTGGTAGTATATATTGTGTTGTTGATTTTAAGATTGCATAATCTCTACCTTTTGCTAAACCTTCATTTTGTTTTTTATATATTTTTATTCTATTATCCAATTTAGCAATACTGTTTAAAAATTCATCTGTGTCTAACTCTGTGCTTCCATCATTTACTATTATCCATTCCCAAAAAGGAAATGTTTGATTTAATACGCAATTTAATGTTTGCTTAATATATTTTCTTGAATTGTAATATGATGTTACAATACTAACTAATGGTTTTCCATCTCCTAAAGCAATATCTTTTTTTAAGAATTTTCCAGGTTCTTTATTATAATCAAAAAACATTTCTTCGTAATTCACTTTTACCTCCACATAAAAAAGCAAGGTTTATTTTTCGGTCATTATATCATACGAAAATAAAAAAGTCTATTAATATTTTCTAGCTGCAAGATAAAGTCATGAAATTACTTTTTTAAATTGTATAATACACTTATATTAAGAGTTACATGGATTTTTCAAAACAAATTTTCAGCATAATATCAACCGAAAATTTTTAAAAACTTAAATCGCTGAAACTCCATATTATCAAGTACCCAATTTTTGAAAAAAATAGTTATTTTTCAAAAATGCTAATTTTTCAATACTTATAGCGAATTTTTACTATTAAAAAGCTATGTAACCATTGAAATTACTTAAATACACAAGACAAAAAATTTTTTTCATGATTTTATCCTGCTAAGCTGTTCAGTAGTATTGACTAATTTAACATAATA
Source organism: uncultured Clostridium sp. (assembly GCA_948468275.1). Classification (GTDB taxonomy): domain Bacteria; phylum Bacillota; class Clostridia; order TANB77; family CAG-508; genus RGIG8482. The sequence continues at coordinate 9,824 of CAOKHI010000041.1, forward strand.
TTGTACAATTATTATTAAGTATGGGATTTCCAAAGTAATATTTTCCTATATGTATCTAAAATAATTATTATAATACAAAATTTAGGAGGAAAAAACATGGTAATTATTAATAGCACAGTAATCAATGGAAACTCTTGTAGTAACAACGATTACAAAAATTTTGACGAAACCAAAAGAGAAGCAGCAGATATGGTTAATCGGATTATCATTAACAGTATCATCGATGTAAAAGTATCCGCCTGTGACACAAATGATATAATAGCACATCTTCATGGTTCAGCTATTACATCCAATAACACTGAGCTCTCTGTAACAAGGCATCGTCATGAAATACGAATTTCTGCACAAACTAATAAACGTTCAAATGATAATATGTCTATGATTTTCCAAAACTCTGTTATTGTTGGAAACTTCAGCTTTTGTAGTAATGCTAATCTGATGCTAGACATTCAAATTCCTCGTAAGGTATTTGAAAGAATTTCCATTGAAAGTGAACACGGTAAGATTGCTATAGACTCTGCTGTTAAGTCTAATTCCATTACTGCAAAAAGTACAAGTGGAAACATTAATGTCTCAGCAGTTTTTCATGATTTAATCGTTGAAAGTGAACAAGGTAAGATTACTATAGACTCTACTGTTAAATCTAATTCCATTACTGCTAAAAGCACAAGTGGAAACATTAATGTGTTAACAGATTTTCAGGATTTAATCGTTGAAAGTAAACAAGGTAAGATTACTATAGACTCTGCTGTTAAGTCTAATTCCATTGATGCAAAAAGTACAAGTGGAAACATTAATGTCTCAGCAGATTTTCATGATTTAATCGTTGAAAGTGAACAAGGTACGATTACTATAGACTCTACTGTTAAGTCTAATTCCATCACTGCTAAAAGCACAAGTGGAAACATTAATGTCTCAGCAGATTTTCGAAATTTAATCACTGAAACTGTACACGGTAAAATTACCATAAACTCTACTGATAAGTCTAATTCCATTACTGCTAAAAGCACAAGTGGAAACATTAATGTCTCAGCAGATTTTCAGGATTTAATCGCTAAAACTGTACACGGTAATGTTTATATTGCTTCAGAAGCATACTGCGACGTGAAATTAAATGTTGATATCACTACTGGAAATGCTGACGTAACTATTGGAAATATTAGAACTTCCACTGTTTTAGTTTCATCCAAAACTGGAAAGTGCAAAAACAATCCAAAATTGAGTGGAATTCACACTGTGTCTGGTTTTATTAAATCCCAAAATGGTAACATCAAATTTCAGTAAATGATTTTTCCTGCTCTCTTATGATATGCATAAGAGAGCAGGTTTTTTAACGTTAAAGTTAATTAAAGGGACAGTAAAACTGTCCCCCTTTGAAAAATGATTTATTTGTTCATATTGATAATTGTAGTAATCATATGACTATTTCGACATTTTACATGTCAATTTGTTGATGTTAATAAGTTTCATTAATTATTTTGATTTTCGTCATTAGTTGCCTCAGTATTAGAATTATCCTCTTCCTTATCTTTTTCATTCTTAGAGTTTTCCTCTACTTTGGCTTCTTGCTTCTTCAATACTTCGGCTTCTTTAGTTGTTGAATCTTCTTCTACCTCAGTTTCTTCAGTTGTCAAATTTTCTTTTACTTCTGGTTCCTCAGTTGTCGAATCTTCTTTTACTTCTGGTTCTTCAGTTATCGAATCTTCTTTCACTTCTGGTTCCTCAGTTGTCGAATCTTCTTTTACTTCTGGTTCTTCAGTTGTCGAATCTTCTTTCACTTCTGGTTCCTCAGTTGTCGAATCTTCTTTTACTTCTGGTTCTTCAGTTGTCGAATCTTCTTTCACTCCAGGTTCCTCAGTTGTCGAATCTTCTTTTACTTCTGGTTCTTCGGTTGTTGAATCTTCTTTTACTTCTGGTTCCTCGGTTGTCGAATCCTCTTTTACTTCTGGTTCCTCGGTTGTCGAATCCTCTTTTACTTCTGGTTCCTCGG